>NZ_JBHYKM010000038.1:25659-30400 GCF_042741435.1 Streptomyces sp. NPDC058955
AACTGCCCCCGCCCCCCCCGGATATAACCCCTGGCACATCCGGGGGCCGGTACTTTGTTGTATACGCGCCGGGGGGGGGGGGGGGGGGGGGGGGGCCCCCCCCACGACCAGCTCCGGCTGGAAGACGAACTCGGTGCGCTGCACCGGGCTGCCCTCGATCTCCTCCAGGAGCGCGCCGACGGCCGCCGTCGCCATGGCCTGCACGGGCTGGCGCACGGTGGTCAGCGGCGGGTCGGTGAAGGCGATCAGCGGGGAGTCGTCGAAGCCGACGACGGAGACGTCCCGGGGCACGTCGAGGCCGCGGGCGCGGGCCGCTCGGACGACGCCGAGCGCCATCAGGTCGGAGCCGCAGACGATGCCCGTGCAGCCCTGGTCGAGCAGGGTCTCGGCGGCCGCGTGCCCGCCCTCGACGCCGAACAGGGTGGACCGCACGAAGCGTTCGGCGTCCGACCGCTCGACGCCCAGCATCTCGTACAGCTCGGCGGCGAAGCCCTCCGCCTTGCGGCGCGAGGGCACGTACCGGGTGGGGCCGATGGCGAGGCCGATCCGCTCGTGCCCGAGCTCGGCCAGGTGCCGCACGGCCATCCGGGCCGCGGCCCGGTCGTCCGGAGAGACGAAGGTGGCGTCGATCCGCTCGTGGTAGCCGTTGATGAGGACGTACGGCACCCCCCGCTCGGTCAGCCGGGCGTACCGCGCCGGGTCGGCGGAGGCGTCCGCGTGCAGCCCGGAGAGGAAGACGATGCCGGCCACCCCGCGCTCGACGAGCTGGTCGACCAGCTCGTCCTCGGTGGCGCCGCCGGGCATCTGGGTGCAGAGCACCGGCGTGTAGCCGTGCCCGGCCAGGACCTGTTCGACCACCTGCGCGAAGGCCGGGAAGATCGGGTTGGTCAGCTCGGGCACCACGAGTCCGACCAGGCCCGCGCTGCGGCGCCGGAGGCGTACCGGCCGCTCGTAGCCGAGCACGTCGAGCGCGGCGAGCACCTTGTGCCGGGTCGCGCCGGCCACCCCCGCCTTGCCGTTGAGGACCCGGCTGACGGTGGCCTCGCTGACCCCGGACTGGGCCGCGATGTCCGCGAGCCGCGGGGCGCCGTTGCCGGTGCCCCGCGGCGGGGGGATCGTCACACCGCCCACCAGACGGTGGTGTCGGCGGGGATCTCCACGGTGTCCTCGCCATCGGCGGGAACGACGCGGACCTCGTCGTTGCCGAGCAGATACCGGCCGGGCAGCGGGACGGAGATGGCCCGGCCGGTGGTGTTGGCGGTGCAGACGAAGCCGTCGCGGCGGAAGGAGAGCACACCCTCGGGTGCCTCCAGCCACTCCACGGCCTCGCCCGCACCGAGTTCGGGACGCTCGCGCCGTACGGCGAGCGCGCTGCGGTACAGCTCCAGGGTGGAACCGGGGTCGCCGGTCTGCGCCTCGACGCTCAGGGCGCCCCAGGTCGCGGGCTGCGGCAGCCAGGAGCCGCCGTCGCCGAAGCCGTACGAGGAGCCCTCGACGGTCCACGGGATCGGCACCCGGCAGCCGTCGCGGAAGCCGTCCTGGCCGGTGGCCCGGAAGAAGGACGGGTCCTGGCGCACCTCGTCGGGCAGGTCGGTGACGTCCGGGAGGCCCAGCTCCTCGCCCTGGTAGACGTAGGCGGAGCCGGGCAGCGCCAGCATCAGCAGGGTCGCGGCGCGGGCCCGGCGCAGCCCGAGCTCGCGGTCGCCGGGGGTGCGCAGCTGGGTGCCGAGGCCCGCCGGGTTGGCGAAGCGGGTGGCGTGCCGGGTGACGTCGTGGTTGGACAGCACCCAGGTGGTGGGGGCGCCGACGGTGCGCATCGCCTCCAGCGAGGCGTCGATCACGGCGCGCAGCTCGGCCGCGTCCCAGTGGGTGCCCAGGTACTGGAAGTTGAACGCCTGGTGCATCTCGTCGGGGCGCACGTAGTTGGCGGTGCGGTCGACGGTCGGGGTCCACGCCTCGGCGACGAGGACGCGCTGACCGTCGTATTCCGCGAGGATCTTGCGCCAGGAGCGGTAGATCTCGTGGACGCCGTCCTGGTCGAAGAAGGGCATGACGTCGTTGCCGAGCAGCTTCAGCTGGTCGTGGGCGCCGATGTCGGGCAGGCCGGCGGCCTTGACCAGGCCGTGGGCGACATCGACGCGGAAGCCGTCGACGCCCATGTCCAGCCAGAAGCGCAGGATCGAGCGGAACTCGTCGCGGACGGCCGGGTGCTCCCAGTTGAAGTCGGGCTGCTCGGGCGCGAAGAGGTGAAGGTACCAATCGCCGTCCTCGACCCGGGTCCAGGCGGGGCCGCCGAAGATGGACTCCCAGTCGTTGGGCGGGAGTTCGCCGTTCTCGCCCTTGCCGGGGCGGAAGTGGTAGCGCTCGCGGAGCGGGGAGCCGGGGCCCTCGCGCAGGGCGCGCTGGAACCACTCGTGCTGGTCGGAGGAGTGGTTGGGGACCAGGTCGACGATGATGCGCAGGCCCAGGTCGTGGGCCTCGCGGATCAGGGCGTCGGCGTCGAGCAGCGAGCCGAACATCGGGTCGATGGCCCGGTAGTCGGCGACGTCGTACCCGGCGTCGGCCTGCGGGGAGGCGTAGAAGGGGGAGAGCCAGACGGCGTCGACGCCGAGCTCCTTGAGGTACGGCAGCCGGCTGCGGATGCCCACCAGGTCGCCCATGCCGTCGCCGTTGCCGTCGGCGAAGCTGCGCGGGTAGACCTGGTAGATCACCGCTTCTCTCCACCAGCCCGTGTCGGTGCCGGTGGTGGAGGCGGCGGGGGCGGCGAGATGCTGGGTCATGTCTTCCCTGGGAGGTAAGGAGGGGCGTACGGGTTCGGCACTCAGGGCCGTCAGCCCTTCACCGCGCCGGCGGACATGCCGGTGACGAGGTGACGCTGGGCGAAGAGGAACACCAGGGCCGCGGGGATGGCGATGAGGACGGAGGCCGCCGTCATCGGACCCCACTGGGCCCCGTACTGGTTGACGAACTTCTGCAGGCCGCCGGCGAGCGTCAGGTTCTCGTCGCCGACCATGAAGGCGGAGGCGTAGGCGACCTCGCCCCAGGCGGTGATGAAGGAGTAGAAGGCGGTCACCGCGATGCCCGGCTTGGCGAGCGGCAGGATCAGCCGCCAGAAGGTGCCGAAGGGGGTGAGCCCGTCGACGTATCCGGACTCGTCGATCTCGCGCGGGATGCCGTCGAAGAAGCCCTTCATCATCCAGGCGCAGAACGGGACGGCGATGGTCAGGTAGGTGATGACCAGGCCGGCCGACTGGTTGAGCAGTCCCAGCGACGCCATGATGTTGTAGATCGGCACGATGAGGACGGCGACCGGGAACATCTGGGTGACGAGCAGGGTCCACATCAGGCCGCGCTTGCCGGGGAAGCGGAAGCGGCTGACCGCGTAGCCGGTGGTGGCGGAGATGAAGACGCCGACGACGGTGGTGAGCGCGGCGACGAGGAGCGAGTTCCCGAACCAGGTGAGGAACGGGGTGTCCCGCAGCAGGTTCGTGTAGTTCTCGAACGTCGTCTCCTTGAAGAAGTCCGTGGTGGTCGCGTACTTCGCCGGCTTGAGCGAGGTCAGCAGGACCCACAGCACCGGGAAGACGGCGACGACGGAGGCGACGATCAGGGTGACGTGCAGCGCCACCGAGGCGAGCGGCGAACGGCGGCCGCGGACCGGTGCGTTCACGGTCTGCGGGGCGCGGCGGTGGGCCGTGGGGGTCGTGGTGGTCACCAGACTTCTCCCTGCTTGCGGAGGACGCGCTGGTAGATCGCGGCGAAGATCATCAGGAGCACCAGGATGAGGACGCCCCACGTGGACGACTGGGCGAAGTCGCGCGGGCTGATCTCGAAGGAGAACTTGTACGCCTGGGTGACGAGGATCTGCGTCGCCTCGCCGGGTCCGCCCCGGGTGAGCAGGAAGATCACCGGGAACATGTTGAAGGTCCAGATGGTGGAGAGCAGCAGGACCGTGGTCGAGACGGAGCGCAGCCCCGGCATGGTGATGTTGCGGAAGCGCTGCCAGGCGTTGGCGCCGTCCATCTCGGCGGCCTCGTAGAGCTCGCCGGGGATGGACTGGAGGCCGCCGAGGAGGGCGACCATCATGAAGGGGACGCCGAGCCAGACGTTGACGGCGATGACGGCGAACTTGGCCATCAGCGGGTCGTTGAGCCACGGGACGGCGTCGAGGCCGACCCCGGAGAGGATCTGGTTGAGCAGGCCGCGGCGCTCGTCGTAGAGGAAGCGCCAGGCGAAGACCGAGACGAAGCCGGGGACCGCCCAGGGCAGGATGAGCATCATCCGGTAGACGGAGCGGCCGGCGATCTTCCGGTTGAGGATGTTGGCGAGGGCCAGGCCGAGGACGAAGGTGAGCGCCACACAGGACACGGTCCAGACGATCGTCCACCCGAGGGTGCCGAGGAACTGGCTGCCGGTGATCGCGTCGGTGTAGTTGTCCAGGCCGATGAACTCGTAGGTGGCCGGGATCTCGTTGACGCCGATCGACCGCGCGACGTTGCGCTCGTTGGCGTCGGTGAACGACAGGTAGATGCCGCGGACCAGCGGATAGCCGATGATCACGCCGATCACGATCACCACCGGGGCGATCATCGCCCAGGCGTACCAGTGGGTGCCGAGCGAGCGCTTCGCCGCCCGCCGCGAGGAACCAGTTCCGCGGGGGCGGGCGGCGGGGCGCGCGGGGGGCGCCCCCCCGCCCCCCCCCCCCCCCGGGGGGGGGGCGGAGGCACACCCCCCGCCCCGC
>NZ_JBHYKM010000038.1:30410-61163 GCF_042741435.1 Streptomyces sp. NPDC058955
CGCGGGGTTCCGGGGGGGGGCCGCGCGGCCGCCCCCCCCCCCCGGGGCCCCACCTCGCGCGGGGCCCCGCCGCCGGGGCTCGGGCCCCCCCCGCGCCCTTCGCCACCGACTGGCTGGGGGTGTCCACAGCCATCAGCCGGCCTGCCTTCCTTCTTACTTCCAGTCCTTCAGGAGCTTGCGGTAGGCGTCGCCGACGGCCTTGGCGCCGGCCTCCGGGGTGGTCTGGCCGGTGAGGACCTTGGTGTACTCGACCTTGACCGGCTCGAAGAGGCTGCCGCCCTCGGGGATCCACGGGCGCTCGACGGCCTTCTCGACGACCGGCTTGAAGAACGCGATCATCTCGTTCTTCGCCACGTCCTTCTCCAGGTAGGAGGACTGGCGGGTCGGGAGGAGGCTGAGCTCCTTGGCGACCTTGGCCTGGCTCTCGGCCGAGGTCATGTACTCGGCGAAGGCGTAGGAGGCGTCCAGGTTCTTGGAGCCGGCGTAGACGGCGAGGTTGTGGCCGCCCTGCGGGGCGCCCTGGCCGGCGGAGCCCGCCGGGACGGGGGCGATGCCGAGGTTCGCCTTGTCGGCGAACTCCTTGCCGGCGTAGGTGTCGGCCACGGCCCACGGGCCGTTGATCATCATGGCGACCTTGCCGTCCTTGAAGGACGCCTGCATGTTGTCCCAGCCGTTGGTCGCGTCGGTGATCGCGGCCTTCGAGTCGACCAGGTCCTTGACCGTCTTGAAGGCGCTGACGCCCTCCGGGCCGTCGAAGGTGACCTTCTTGTTCTCCGCGTCGACCAGGTCGCCGCCCTCGCCGTACAGGAAGGAGAGGAACCAGTACGGGTCGTCGCCGCGGAGGTACAGGCCGGTCTTGCCGGTCTTCTCCTTGATCTTGGCTGAGACGGTCTTCAGCTCGGCGATGCTCTTCGGCACCTCGACGCCGGCCTCCTTGAGGATCTTCTTGTTGTAGAAGATGCCCATGGAGTCGATGACCTGCGGGACGGCGTAGGTCTTGCCGTTGTACTTGGTGGAGGCGGCGGCCTGCTCCAGGAAGTCGTCCTGGTTCTTCAGAGCGGCGGTGCCGTCCAGCGGGGCGAGGTAGCCGAGGTCGGCGAACTCGGGGGTCCAGGCGACCTCGGAGCGGATCACGTCGGGGGCGCCGGAGCCGGACTGCGCGGCGTTCTTGAACTTGTTCTGCGCCTCACCGAAGGGCACGTTCACGTACTTGACCGTGACCTTGGGGTGCTTCTTGGTGAAGTCCTCGGCGAGCTTCTTGAAGACCTTGTCCTCGGAGCCGACCGTGGAGGTGTCCCACCAGGTCACGGTGCCGGAGAGCTCGCCCGAGCCCTTCGAGCCGCCGGTGGAACCGCTGTCGCTCCCGCCGCACGCCGCCAGGGTGACGCCCAGGGCCGCGACCAGCGCGGTGGCCGCTATGCCACGCCGCATGTGAACTCCTTCAACATGATCCCGGGGAGACGAGGGGCTGGAACCTTCCTCATTGCGACCGCTCCCTCGCGGCGCTCCGGGTTGCCAGGAACGTAACAGGGATGAAAACGAGCCGAAAGACCTTGCGTGAAATTTCTGCAAGGACCGGGGATCGTTACATCCACGTGTCCCGAAGGTTGCCGTCGGGCCGCTTGACAGCGGCTCGGAAGGGTTCCTTCCGCCCCTTCGTCCGATATCTCCCGCCGTACGCGCCCCCGGAGGCGCCCCTTCCTCCGCGCGGAATCGTTTCCTCCGCAACAACCGCCCCGCGCGTTCCTTCGCAAGACCTGCAAGACCTTGCGGTCGTCTTGCGGCCCGCCGCGGCCCGAAGGGCTGCCGCCCCACTGGTGGGCAATACGCGCTGTGACCGGTACAGTCCACTGTCATGACCGCGCGGCTCGCCGACATCGCAGCCCAGGCGGGGGTCAGTGAAGCCACAGTCAGCCGCGTGCTCAACGGCAAGCCCGGTGTGGCCACGGCCACCCGTGAATCCGTCCTTGCCGCCCTCGACGTGCTCGGCTACGAGCGACCGGTCCGGCTGCGGCAGCGCAGCGCCGGCCTGGTCGGGCTGATCACCCCCGAACTGGACAACCCCATCTTCCCGGCCCTCGCGCAGGTCATCGGGCAGGCCCTGACCCGCCAGGGCTACACCCCGGTGCTCGCCACCCAGACCCCCGGCGGGTCCACCGAGGACGAGCTCACCGACATGCTGGTGGAGCGCGGGGTCTCCGGCATCATCTTCGTCTCGGGTCTGCACGCGGACACCACGGCGGACACCTCCCGCTACGACCAGCTGCGGGGCAAGGGCGTCCCGTACGTCCTCATCAACGGCTTCTCCCCCAAGGTGCAGGCGCCCTTCGTCTCCCCCGACGACCGGGCCGCGATGCAGCTGGCGGTCACCCACCTCGCCGCCCTCGGCCACACCCGGATCGGGCTGGCCGTCGGACCGAAGCGGTTCGTGCCGGTGCTCCGCAAGATCGAGGGCTTCCAGAAGGGGATGCGGGACCGCCTCGGCCTCGCCCCGGAGGAGTCCGAGCAACTGATCCAGCACTCCCTCTACACCCTGGAGGGCGGCCAGGCGGCTGCCTCGGCCCTGATCTCCCGGGGCTGCACGGCGGTGGTCTGCGCCTCCGACATGATGGCGCTCGGCGCGATCCGGGCGGCCCGCCAGCAGGGTCTCGACGTGCCCCGGGACGTCTCCGTCGTCGGCTTCGACGACTCGCCCCTCATAGCCTTCACCGATCCGCCGCTCACCACCATCCGGCAGCCCGTGCAGGCGATGGGGCAGGCGGCGGTCCGGGCCCTCCTGGAGGAGGTCGGCGGCACCCCGGCCCCGCACTCCGAGTTCGTCTTCATGCCGGAGCTGGTGGTCCGCGGCTCCACCGCCTCGGCGCCGTCCGCTCCGTAGTACCCGGGTATCTCGTCCCTGAGACGGAGAGGGTGCGCCGCACACCCGACCGAGGGATGATCGGTCGGGGGGCGTGGATCTGGCAAACTCTCTGCCTATGGGTGAAACGACCGTGAAGAGTTTGGACGACCGGACGACCCCGTCGTCACCCATCGTGGCCGACGGCCGGTGGGCATGGCTGCGTGCGCGCAGTCCCCGGCGTCCCCGCATCTGGTTCGAACTGCTGCTGATCGCGGTCAGTTACTGGGTGTACTCGCTGATCCGCAACGCGGTGCCGGAGCAGAAGGCCGAGGCGCTGAAGAACGCGGACTGGATCTGGCGGACCGAGGAGTCCCTCGGCCTCGCCTTCGAGCACGCGGTCAACCACGCCGTGAACTCGGTGACATGGCTCATCGTGACGATGAACTACTACTACGCGACGCTGCACTTCATCGTCACCATCGGTGTGCTCGTGTGGCTGTACCGATGGCAGCCGGGCCGTTACGCCGCGTTCCGCACCGTCCTCTTCGCCACCACCGCCGTGGCCCTGGTCGGCTACTACCTGTATCCGCTCGCGCCCCCCCGGCTGATGGAGAGCAAGGACTTCGTCGACACCGTCCTGGTGCACCACACCTGGGGCTCGATGGCCTCCGGCGACCTCAAGCACATGTCGAACCAGTACGCGGCGATGCCGTCGATGCACATCGGCTGGTCGCTCTGGTGCGGGCTGACCATCTTCTTCCTCGCCAAGGCGCCCTGGGCCCGGATCCTCGGGATGCTCTACCCGGCGGCCACGCTGGTCGTCATCGTCGCGACCGCCAACCACTTCTGGCTGGACGCCGTGGGCGGCATGATCTGCCTCGGCTTCGGCTTCCTCGTCGCCTACTTCTGGTACGGCACCTGGCCGCACCGCCTGTCGAAGCGGATCGAGCCGCTCACGGTCGCCGAACCGTCGGCGTCCGCCCCCGCGAAGGGGACGGACGCGCCGGAGGCCGCCGACCAGGAGGAGCCGGTCAGCTCCGGTCGGTGACGCAGACGGCGACGTCGAAGTCGCCGGTGCCCAGCGAACCGTAGAGGCGCAGCCGGAGCGGCATCAGCTGCCCGGTGGCGCGGGCGCGTGTCGGCGCGCGGGCCGCTCAGGCGATCGCCTCCGCCGGGGCGGCGTCCCGGACCGCCGCGGCGGCCACGCGTCGGCGGCGGGCGGGGAGGCCGAGGGTCGGGTGGGCGACGCCCCAGGCGGCGCCCTTGCAGATGAGTTCCTTGTAGCGGGCGGCGAGCCGGCCGGTGAGGGCCTTCTCCTTGGCCCGGTCGTCCGCCGTGACGAACTGGATCAGACCCTCGCCGCGGCCCAGCGAGACGCACTGCTGGGCGTAGCGGATGGGAACCCTGGGCACCTTGGCGCCGGTGAGCCGGGCGGCGAGGGCGTCGGCGGCCTGCCAGGCCATCGGGACGCCCGAGGCGCAGGACATCCGGAGCGGCTTGCCGCCCGGGCCGACGGCCGTCGCCGCGTCGCCGATCGCGTAGACGTCGGGGTGGGAGACCGAGCGCATGGTGGCGTCGACCACGATCCGGCCGTCGGCGGCCAGCTCCAGACCGGTGCCCTCGGCGAGGGGGTGGACGGCGAAGCCGGTGGTCCAGACGGTGACGTCGGCCGGGACGACCGTGCCGTCGGCGGTGGTCAGCCGGTCCGCGGCCACCTCGGCGACCGCCCGGTGCTCGTGGACGGTGATGCCGAGTCCGGCCGTGACCTTCCGCAGGTGGGCGCGGCCCTTCTCGGAGAGCCAGTCGCCGAGGGCGCCCCGCGCGACCAGGGCCACGTCGAGGTCGGGGCGGCTCTCGGCGATCTCGGTCACGGCCTCCAGGCCGGTCAGGCCGCCGCCGACCACCACCACGGTCCCGCCCGCCGCCAGCCCGGCCAGCCGGGCGCGGAGCCGGAGGGCGCCGGGGCGGCTCGCCAGCTCGTGGGCGTGGTCGGCGACGCCGGGGACTCCCCCGTGGTTCCAGCCGCTGCCGACGGCGTAGACCAGGGAGTCGTACGCCAGCTCCTCGCGTCCGGCGCCGGTGTCCAGGGTGACCGCCCTGCGGTCGGCGTCGACGGCGGCGACCCGGGCGAGCCTCAGCTCGACGCCGGTGCCGGCGAACATCTCGTCGAAGGGGCGGGGGGTGAGGTCCTGGCCGGCCGCGAGCTGGTGCAGGCGGACGCGCTCGACGAAGTCGGGCTCGGGGTTGACGAGGGTGATGCGCACGTCCTCGCGGTGCAGCCGCTTGGCGAGGCGGCCGGCGGCGACGGCTCCGGTGTAGCCGGCTCCGAGGACGACGATGCGGTGCTGCATGACCGTGCTCCTGTCTGCGCGGGGTCCGCGCCGTTTCTCCGGCGTGGGTTCGCACCTTGAACCGGGCGGCCCGGCATTCCCTGACAGGATTCGGATGTGACCTGCGTCACACGCCTCGGGGGGCGTCAGAGGGTGTGCAGCGGCGCCCCGTGCTCCTCCGCCGCCCAGCGCTCGGTGGCCCGGTGCAGCTTGTCCGGGTTCACCTGGCTGCGGACGGCGACGATGCCGTCCGGGGTGACCTCCAGGCAGGAGATCCCGACGACCCGGCCCTCCACGACCACGATGATCGCGGGCTCGCCGTTGGCGGTGCCGGCGTAGAGGTCCGGGACGCCGCCGACCAGGGCCCGCTTGGCCGGGGCCGGCTTGAACAGGCCGCGCAGGAAGGCCGCGACCGCCTTCGCGCCCTCGAAGGCCCTGGCCCGGGCGGGGACCTTGCCGCCGCCGTCGCCGGCGGCGATGGCGTCCTGGGTGAGCAGCTGGATGAGGGGTTCGGTGCGGCCGCTGGTGGCGGCGGCCAGGAACTCCTCGACGATCCTGCGGGCGGCGGCCCCGTCGATCTCGGCGCGGGCCCTGCCGTCGGAGACGTGCTTCTTGGCGCGGTGGAGGATCTGCTGGCTGGCGGACTCGCTGATGTCGAGGATCTCGGCGATCTCCCGGTGCGGGTAGCCGAACGCCTCGCGCAGCACGTACACCGCACGCTCGGCGGGCGCGAGCCGCTCCAGCAGGACGAGGACGGCGTACGAGACGGACTCGCGCTGCTCGGCGGTGTCGGCGGGGCCGAGCATCGGGTCGCCGGCGAGGAGCGGTTCGGGCAGCCACTGGCCCACGTAGGTCTCGCGGCGGGCGCGGGCCGAGGTGAGCTGGTTGAGGCAGTAGTTGGTGAGGACCTTGGTGAGCCACGCCTCGGGCACCTCGATGCGCCCGGTGTCGGCGGCCTGCCAGCGCAGATAGGTCTCCTGCACGGCGTCCTCGGCCTCGGCCGACGAGCCGAGCATCCGGTAGGCGATGGCCTCCAGGCGGGGCCGCGCCTTCTCGAACCGGTCCACGTCACTCATGAGCAGGGCCATGCCGCGATCGTATCGGGCCGGCCGGGCGCGGGCAGCCCGGCCGGCCTCCGGCCCAACGGTCAGGCGCCGTAGAAGAGTTCGTCGACGACCGCGCGGGCGCGCCGGGTGATCCGACGGTAGTCGTCGACCATCTCGCCGACATGGCCGGGCCCGTAGCCCAGGTAGCGGCCCACGGCGGCCAGTTCGCGCGGCTCGGAGGGGAAGGTGTCGCCGGGACGGCCGCGGACGAGCATGACCGCGTTGCGCACCCGGGTGGCGAGCACCCATGCCTCGTCGAGGGTCTGCGCCTCCTCGGTCGGGATCAGCCCGGCGGCGTGGGCGGCGGAGAGCGCGGCCCGGGTGCGGGTGGTGCGCAGGCCCGGTTCGGCCCAGCCGTGCCGCATCTGGAGCAGCTGGACGGTCCACTCGACGTCGCTGAGGCCGCCGCGGCCGAGCTTGGCGTGGAGGGTGGGGTCGGCGCCGCGCGGCAGCCGCTCGGACTCCATGCGGGCCTTGAGGCGGCGGATCTCGCGGACCGCGTCCTCGCCGAGCCCCTCGGCCGGGTAGCGGAGCGGGTCGACCAGCTCGATGAACCGCTGCCCGAGTTCGAGGTCGCCGGCCATGGGGGCGGCGCGGAGCAGGGCCTGCGACTCCCAGACGAGCGACCAGCGCCGGTAGTACGCCTCGTAGGAGGCGAGGGTGCGGACCATGGGGCCGCTCCTGCCCTCGGGGCGCAGGTCCGCGTCGATCAGCAGCGGCGGGTCGGTGGTGGGCAGCTGGAGGAGCCGGCGCATCTCGGTGACGACCCGGTTGGCGGCCTTGGTGGCCTCCTGGTCGTCGACGCCGGGGCGCGGCTCGTGCACGAAGAGGACGTCGGCGTCGGAGCCGTAGCCGAGTTCGTGGCCGCCGAAGCGGCCCATGCCGATGACCGCGAAGCGGGTGGGGAGTTCGTCGCCCCACTCGGCGCGGACGGCGGCCCGCAGGGCGCCGGCGAGGGTGGCGGCGTTGAGGTCGGTGACGGCCTGGCCGACCCGGTCGACCAGGGCGCCCGGGTCGGAGGCGCGGGGGCTGTCCTCGGTGCCGTACGCGTCGATGAGGTCGGCGGCGGCGGTGCGGAACAGCTCGCGGCGGCGCACCCCGCGGGCGGCGGCGACGGCCTGCTCGGCGTCGTCCGCGCGGCCCACGGCGGCGAGGACCTCCTGCTCCAGGTGGTCCCGTCCGCGCGGCCTCAGCCCCTCGGGGTCGCCGAGTATGGCGACCGCCTCGGGGGCGCGGAGCAGCAGGTCGGGGGCGAGCCGGCCGGCCGAGAGGACCCGGGCGAGGTTCTCGGCGGCGGCGCCCTCGTCGCGCAGCAGCCGCAGGTACCAGGGGGTCTTGCCGAGGGCGTCGGAGACCTTGCGGAAGCCGAGGAGGCCGGCGTCCGGGTCGGCGGAGTCGGCGAACCAGCCGAGCAGCACCGGCAGCAGGGTCCGCTGGATGGCGGCCTTGCGGCTGACGCCGGAGGCCAGCGCCTCCAGGTGGCGCAGGGCGGCGGCGGGGTCGGCGTACCCGAGGGCTTCGAGGCGCTGGCCGGCCGCCTTGGGGCTGAGCCGGATCTCGCCGGGGGCGAGCTGGGCGACGGCGTCGAGCAGCGGCCGGTAGAAGATCTTCTCGTGCAGCCGGCGGACGACGGAGGCGTGCCGCCGCCACTCCTTGTTCAGCTCGGCGACCGGGTCGGTGCGCAGGCCGAGCGAGCGGCCGAGGCGGCGCAGGTCCTCGTCGCCCTCGGGGACGAGGTGGGTGCGGCGCAGCCGGTAGAGCTGGATGCGGTGCTCCATCGCGCGCAGGAAGCGGTACGCCTCGTCCAGCTGGGCCGCGTCGGCGCGGCCGACGTAGCCGCCGGCGGCGAGGGCGGCGAGTGCGTCCAGGGTGGAGCCGCTGTGCAGGGTGGCGTCGCTGCGGCCGTGCACCAGCTGGAGGAGCTGGACGGCGAACTCGACGTCCCGCAGGCCGCCGGGGCCGAGCTTCAGCTCCCGGTCGACCTGGGCGACGGGGATGTTGTCGACGACCCGGCGGCGCATGGCCTGCACGTCGGTGACGAAGTTCTCGCGCTCGGCGGCCTGCCAGACCATCGGGGAGACGGCGTCGACGTAGGCGCTGCCCAGCTCGGGGTCGCCGGCCACCGGCCGGGCCTTGAGGAGGGCCTGGAACTCCCAGGTCTTCGCCCAGCGCTGGTAGTAGGCGAGGTGGGAGGAGAGGGTGCGGACGAGCGGGCCGTTGCGGCCCTCGGGGCGCAGGTTGGCGTCGACCGGCCAGATGGTGCCCTCGACGGTGGTCTCGGAGCAGATCCGCATGAGGTGGGAGGCGAGCCGGGTGGCGGCCTGGATCGCCTTCGCCTCGTCGGCCCCCTCCACGGGCTCCCCGACGAAGATCACGTCGACGTCGGAGACGTAGTTCAGCTCGTGGCCGCCGCACTTGCCCATGGCGATCACGGCGAGCCGGCACCGGGCCGCGTCGGCGGGTTCGGCCGCCCGGGCGATGGCGAGGGCGGCCCGCAGGGTGGCGGTGGCCAGGTCGGCCAGTTCGGCGGCGGTCTGGGCGACGTCGGTGGTGCCGCAGACGTCCCGGGCCGCTATCCCGAGGAGGCAGCGGCGGTAGGCGACCCGGAGCGACACCGGGTCGGTCGCCTCGGCGAGCCCGCGCTCGAACTCGGTGACGCCGGGGTGCAGGTCGGCCGCCTCGTAGGTGACCAGGGTCTCCCAGTCCCTCGGGTGCCGGGCGAGGTGGTCGGCGAGCGCCTCGGAGGCGCCGAGGACGCCGAGCAGCCGGTCCCGGAACGGCTTGGCGGAGAGCAGGGTGGTGGTGAGCGTGGGCCGCTCGGTCTCGGGCTGCGCCTCGACCAGCCGCACGAGGCCGCGCAGGGCGAGGTCGGGGTCGGCGGTGGCGCCCAGCGCGTCGAGGAGGACCGGGTCGCCGCGGAGCGCGGCCAGCTCGGGCAGGTCGAGCAGCCGTTCGGCCGCGGACGGATCGGTGAACCCGTGCCGCAGCAGCCGTGAGAACGTACTGCTCCTGCGCCCCGGCACCGTCATCTCCGCCGCTCCCTCTCCGCCGCACGTCCGACGGCGTCGAGCCTATCCGCAGCGGGGGGAGCGGGCGTGCGGGACGGGCGCGGGAGGCGTGCGGCGGGCCGGTTCCGGGCGGTCGCCGAGCCGTCCGGGGGGAGGTGGCCGAAAACCCTGTTCGCCTGCCCGGATCCGGTACGGATCACACGTGACGTCGGGCACATCGGGCCGTTTTCGGAACCCGTCGGCCGCTCCGGCCCTGTACCCATGTGAGTCGTTCGTCCCGTCGCCGCCGCCGTCGCGAACCGCCGTCGCTCCTCACGACGCGCCCCCGTCGCCCAGGTAGAAAGCCCTCCCCCGCCATGCCCGTCCGCCGCCCCTTCCGCCTCATACGCCCCTTCCGTCACCGCCGGTCCGTCGTGACCGCGGCGACGGTCGCCGTGCTGACCGGCGGCACCCTCGCGGGCGTGCTGACGGCGACCTCCGGCGAGCAGGCGCCGGCGCACGCCGCGACCGCGCCGCCGGAGGCGCGGACCCCGGCCGCCGCGCCGGTGCGGAAGCCCTCCGCCGAGCGGGTCCGGGGCGCCGCCGGGGAGGCCCGTGCCGCCGCGCCGCTCTCCGTGGTGCAGTTCGTCTCCCACCCGGACGACGACCTGTACTTCATGAATCCGGACACCGCGCAGTCGCTGGCCGACCGGGCCCCGCTGACCACGGTGTACCTGACGGCGGGCGAGTCGAACGGCGTCAACGCCCGCTCCGGCCGGAAGGCCGCCGTGACCGCGCCGGACAAGCCGGCCTTCGCCGAGGCCCGGCAGAACGGCATCCGCGCCGCGTACGCCGAGATGGCCACCGGGGACCGCGCCGCGGTCTGGGACCGGACGGTGATCCCGACGGCCGGCGGCGGCGCGGCCGAGCTGGACACCCTGCGGGCCCGGCCCGAGGTGCGGCTGGTCTGGCTCCAGCTGCGCGAGGCCGGCTCGACCTCCGCGGACCGCCCGGTGAGCCTGCGGGGCCTGTGGCACGGCCGGATCCCGGCGCTCGGCTCGCAGCTCTCCTCGGGGACGCCGGTCGCCGCGGACTTCGCGTACTCCAAGGAGCAGGTCGTCGCGACGCTGACGGGGCTCCTCGACCGCTTCCGGCCGACCTTCGTGCGCACCCTGGACCCGACGCCGGGCACCGACGAGCACACCGGCCGGCTGCGGGACCACCAGGACCACGCCTACGGGGCGCGGTTCGTGCAGGCGGCGCTGGCCCGGTACGCGGAGAGGCCCGGGCACCCGCGGGTGGGCGTGCAGAGCTACATGGGCTACCCGAACACGGATCTGCCCCGCGCGCTGGACAGCCGGACCGCCGAGGAGAAGCTGCGCAGCCTGAAGACGTACGCCTGGCTGGACGGGGAGGACTGCGGCAGCCCGGCGGGGTGCGGCGACCTGAAGGCGTCGGGCCGGCCGAGCGGGCGCGGCTGGACGGGGACCGTGCGGTACGCGCGCGGCTCGTCGACCGGCTGGCTGCAGCCGGCCGCGGACGGGGGTCTGACGGCCTTCGGCGTCCAGGACGGACGGCTCGCGATCTGGCACCGGGCGCCCGGCGGCGCCTGGCGGGGGCCGGAGCTGCTGCCGGGCGGCGGTCTGGACGGTGGGGTCGGTTCGGTGCGGCTGCCGGACGGGCGGATCGCGGTCTTCTCCACCCGGACCTCCTTCGAGGGCCCGGCCGGCTACCGGCGCGAGGTCGTCGCGGTGGAGCAGAGCGCGCCGGGCGGCCCGTTCGGGGCGTGGCGGTCGCTGGGCACGCCCGGGACGCGCGACGAGGCCGACCGGACGCCGGACATCAGCGCGCCCGCGGTGACCGTGGACGGCACGGGGCGGGTCTCGCTCTTCCTGCGCGACGGCGACCACCGGCTGGTCGGGCGGGAGCGGACGCCCGGCGGCGCCTGGGGTCCGTGGCGGGCCCTGGGCGGGGCGGATCTGCACGGCGACCCGGTGGCGGCGACCGACGCCCGGGGGCGCACATACGTCTTCGCGGGCACCCCGCGCTCGGTCCTGATGTGGACCGGCGCCTCGGACGGCGGCCCGGTGGCCGGGCCGCTGCCGACGGGTCTGCCCGCGACGACGCTCGCGCTGAGCGCGGGCCCGGCGCCGACCGGCGACGGCATCCGGCTGTGGTCCCGGGTGCCGGCCACCGGCGAGCCGCGGGCGGTGGACTTCACGGGCACCGCCCGGCTGGCCCCGGTCGCCCCGCCGTCCGGCGGCATCGCGGGCTTCGGCCCGGTGAGCGCGGCGGACGAGCTGGTCGCGCTCCGGTCCCGGACGGGCCGGCTCGCGGTGGCCCCGATCCCGGGCGGCGGCACCTGGCGCCTCTCCGACTTCCCGCTGGCGGGCGCCCCGGCGGCGGGCCCGGGCGGGGTGGCCGCGCTCGGCCAGGACGGCCGGCTGCACTGGACGACCGGGCCGGCGCCGAGCCCGCGCGCCTGAGCCCCCGCGGGGCTCAGGCGTCGAGGAGGACCGGGAAGGACTCCAGGTCGTTCTGGGTCATCACCGGGAGCTTGCGCAGCTCCTCGTCCGGGACGGCGAGCCGCAGGCGCGGGAAGCGGGCGAAGAGCGCCGGCAGGGCGATGCCCGCCTCGACCCGGGAGAGGGCCGCGCCGGGGCAGATGTGCGGGCCGTGGCCGAAGGTCATGTGCCGGATGGGCGCCGGGCGGGTGATGTCGAAGACGTCGGCGTCCGGGCCGTGCTGCTCGGGGTCGCGGCCGATGACCCGGTAGGAGATCACCACGCCGTCGCCCTTCGGGATCACCGCGTCGCCGACCTCGATGTCCTCGGTGGCGAAGCGCATCAGCAGGTGGGTGGTGGGGGTGTCGAAGCGCAGGGTCTCCTCGATCACCGCGTCCCAGGGGACCTCGCCGGCGAGCACCATGCGGAGCTGGTCGGGGTGGGCGAGGAGGGCGCGCACGGCGTTGAGGACGAGGCCGATGGTGGTCTCGTGGCCGGCGGCGACCATCGCCTTGAGGTTGCCGACGACCTCCTCCTCGGTCAGCGGCTCGCCGCCCTCGTCGGCCAGGATCAGCGCGGAGGTCAGGTCGTCGGTGGGCAGGGCGGTCTTGGCGCGGACGAGGTCCGTGTAGAAGACGTCGAGGTCGGCGAGGAGGGCGAGCCGCTCGTCCTGCGGGGTGAGCATCGAGAAGAACTTCTTGTACTGCCGGGTGAGCATCGTGTTCGCCTGCGGGTCGACGCCCATCAGCATGCCGACGACCCGCATGGGCAGCGGCTGCGCGAAGACGGCCTTGAGGTCGACGACGGCGCCGTCCCGGCCGGCCTCCTCCAGGGCGTCGAGGAGTTCGGCGGTGAACTTCTCGATGTCGGGGCGGATCGCCTCCAGGCGGCGCGGGGTGAGCGCCTGGGAGGTCTTGGCGCGGAGCCGGCGGTGCTCGTCGCCGTCGACGGTGAACATGGACCGGCCGGCGTCGATCATGCCGATGAGCGGCCAGGCGTGGGTGACGGTCCCGTTGGTCCACAGGCTCCACGCGTCCAGGTCCTTGACCAGCCGGGGGTCGACCAGGAGGCGCCGGGCGTCGGCGTGGCGGGTGACGGCCCAGGCGGGCACGCCGAGCAGGTCGATGCGGGCCAGCGGTCCCGCCGCGCGGATCCGGTCGGTCTCGCCGTCGAGGTCCTGGACCATCGGGTCGATGACGACGGGGGCACCGGCGGCTGCGGCCTGGGCGGCGGCGTGCGGGCAGGTCACGAGAGGTCTCCTGTCGTGGGGACGGGGGTGAACCGGACGGGCAGGGCGGTGGTGCCGCGCAGGAAGGCGGAGGGGCGGCGGACCAGTTCCTCCTCGGGGACGGCGAGTTCGAGGTCGGGCAGCCGGTCGAGCAGCACCTCGATGCCGGTCCTGGCGATGATCTCGGCGATCTCCTGGGCGGGGAACGGGCAGCGGTACTCGCCGTGGCTGAAGGCCAGGTGGGCGCCGCTGCCGCCGCGCCGGGAGGGGTCCCCGCCGGGGGCGCCCTGGCGGATCAGCGGGTCTGTGTTGGCGGCGCCGAGGCCGAGCAGCAGCAGGTCGCCGGCCTTGACCAGGCGGTCGCCGAGGCGGGTGTCCCGGACGGGCCAGCGGCCGGCGAGGATCTGGGTGGGGCCCTCCTCCCACAGCACCTCGGTCATGGCGTCGGGGACGCTGCGGCGGCCGCGGGCCATGGAGTCGGCGAACTCGTCCTCGGTGAGCATCAGCCGGACGGAGCTGCCGATCCAGTCGGCGGTGGTGAGGTGTCCGGCGGCCGTGATGGCCATCAGGTCGAGCATGTACTCCTGGTCGGTGAACTCCTCGGGGTGGGCGAGCATCCGGCTCGTCACGTCGTCGCCGGGCTCGGCGCGCTTGGCGGCGACCAGCCGGGCCATGTGCTCGCCGAACTTCTGGTGGGCGGCCTGCGCCTCCGGGCCGCCGTCGGCGAGGTCCTTCAACACCCGGGCGATGTCGGCGCCTTCGTCGTCGGGGAAGCCGACGAGCCGGGCGAGGACGAGGACCGGGAAGGGTTCGCAGAAGGCGGCGACGAGGTCGGCTGTGCCGCGGCCGCAGAAGTCGTCGATCAGCCGGTCGGCCAGCTGCTCGCAGTGGCCGCGGATCTCGAAGGGGTCGACGGCCTCCAGGGCCGGCACCACCATCCGGACGTGGCGCCGGTGTTCCTCGCCCGCCGTGAAGTAGATGGAGGGCATCGGCTGTCCGACCATGGGGAGCAGCGGCCAGTCCGCGGGGACGTGCGGCCACTGGTTCCACAGGGAGACGTCCCGGGGGAAGAGTTCGGGGTCGCTGGTGACCTGGTGGATCTCGCGGTAGCCGACGACCAGCCAGGCGGGGAACCCGCCCGGGAGTTCCACCGGCACGACGGAGCCGTGGTCGCGCCGCATGGCCCGGTAGACGGCCTGCGGGTCGGTCTGGAAGCCGGGTCCGGAGAGCGGGACGGCGGCGGGGCACCCGGACGGGGGTGCCGGATCGGGTGCGGATCCGGCGGTGGAGGTGCGCGTCATCGGTCCTGTCTCCTGTGGCGTACCTGACGTCGGCACGGCCGATGCGGCCAACGCGTGGTCACTATAGGGAGGTTGCGTGACGCCAGAACGGTCGATGCCGATCTATCTCGTTCTCCGAACGACAAGATCTGGTCATTTGGGTGGAGGGACGACGATTTTCCGTCAGGTCGAGGGGTGTCGACGCGGTGCCTCTGCGGCGGCGTGCGGGACGGTGGTCCCATGAACTGGACACTGGAAGTCGTCCCCGTCCCCGTCACCGACCTGGACCGGGCCAAGGAGTTCTACGCCGAGCGGTGCGGCTTCACCGTCGACCTGGACGACGAGGTCGCCCCCGGGACGCGGATCATCCAGCTGACCCCGCCGGGCTCCCGCTGCTCGATCGCCCTGCTCTCCGGCATGCCGCCGATGCCCGGCACGAAGACGACGCCCCCGGGCGGCCTGCACGGCCTCCAGCTGTGCGTCACCGACATCGAGGCGGCCCGGATCGCGCTCGTCGAGACGGGCGTCGACGTCTCCCCGGTGATGCACGTCGGCGCGGCCGGCTGGGAGGAGGGCAAGGGCGAGACCTGGAACTCCTTCCTCACCTTCGAGGACCCGGACGGCAACGGCTGGGTGGTCCAGGAGGCCCCGTCGGAACTCTCCGAGCGTTAGCCGCGCAGCTCCACCAGGAACCGCACCGGGCCGTCCCCCTCCGCCACGCGCCGCATCCCGGCCCGCTCCATCACGCGGTGGGAGGGGACGTTCGCGGGGTCGGCGTCGCCGCGCAGCACGGCGGCGCCGGCCTCCCGGGCGATGCCGATCACCGCCGCGAGCGCCTCGGAGGCGTACCCCCGGCCGCGCTCGCCCGGCACGATCCCGTACCCCACGGTCACGGCCCCGTCCGGGCCGGGCGGGGCGTGGAAGCCGATGCCGCCGACGACGAGCCCGCCTTCCCGCAGCCGGATCTGGTACGTCCGGTACGGCCCCGGGTCCCCGTCCTCGGCGCACCGCCGCAGGAACGCGTTCACGGAGGCGAGGTCGCCCGCCCCCGGATAGCCCTCGCCCCACCGCTCCCCCGGGAGCGGCGCCCGGGCGGCGATCCGCTCCCCCTCGGGGACGGTCAGGGGATGCAGGAGCAGCCGCTCGGTGGCGACGGATGCGATCTTCACGCCGGGCAGTCTGAAGACCCCCCGGTGCCCGGGGCAAGGGAATTCACCACCGGGGCGTCTCAGGTGTCGTAGAACTCGCCGTCGTCGCCCTGGAGCCGGGCGGACAGCAGCGCCGCCACCCGCCGCATGGCGGCGATGTCCCCGGGCGCGGGGTCCTTGGCGACGACGCGCCCGTCGTGCCACCACAGGGGGGACGCCCCGAGCCCGGGCTCGGCCGCCAGCAGGGCGTCCCATTCCCCTTCCGCGATCTCCGGGCCCTCCTCCGCCCACCACGGGTCGCGGCGGGTGACGTGGAGGTCGTAGCCCATCGGTCAGAGGACCGGCAGGTTCTTCCGCAGTTCGAAGGCGGTGACCTCGGAGCGGTACTCCTCCCACTCCTGCTTCTTGTTGCGGAGGAAGAAGTCGAAGACGTGCTCGCCGAGGGTCTCGGCGACCAGTTCGGACTTCTCCATGAGGGCGATCGCCTCGCCGAGGTTCTGCGGCAGCGGCTCGATGCCCATCGCGCGGCGCTCGGAGTCGGAGAGCGCCCACACGTCGTCGTCGGCGCCGGCGGGGAGTTCGTAGCCCTCCTCGATGCCCTTGAGGCCGGCGGCGAGGAGGACCGCGTAGGTCAGGTAGGGGTTGGCGCCCGAGTCGATGGAGCGGACCTCGACGCGGGAGGAGCCGGTCTTGCCGGGCTTGTACATGGGGACCCGGATGAGCGCGGAGCGGTTGTTGTGGCCCCAGCAGATGTACGAGGGGGCCTCGCCGCCCGAGCCGGCCGTGCGGGAGGAGCCGCCCCAGATGCGCTTGTACGAGTTGACCCACTGGTTGGTGACGGCGGAGATCTCGCCCGCGTGCTTGAGCAGGCCCGCGATGAAGGAGCGGCCCACCTTGGAGAGCTGGTACTCGGCGCCCGACTCGTAGAAGGCGTTCCGGTCGCCCTCGAAGAGGGAGAGGTGGGTGTGCATGCCCGAGCCCGGGTAGTCCGAGAAGGGCTTCGGCATGAAGGTCGCCTGGACGCCCTGCTCCAGCGCCACCTGCTTCATGACCAGGCGGAAGGTCATGATGTTGTCGGCCGTGGACAGCGCGTCCGCGTACCGGAGGTCGATCTCCTGCTGCCCGGGCGCGCCCTCGTGGTGGGAGAACTCGACCGAGATGCCCATCGATTCGAGCATGGTGATGGCCTGGCGGCGGAAGTCCATGCCCACGTTCTGCGGGGTGTGGTCGAAGTAGCCGGAGTTGTCGGCCGGGGTGGGCCGGGTGCCGTCGAGAGGCTTGTCCTTCAGCAGGAAGAACTCGATCTCGGGGTGGGTGTAAAAGGTGAAGCCGAGGTCGGACGCCTTGGCGAGGGCCCGCTTGAGGACGAAGCGCGGGTCGGCGAAGGAGGGCGAGCCGTCCGGCATGAGGATGTCGCAGAACATCCGGGCGGTGCCGGGGGCCTCGGCCCGCCAGGGCAGGATCTGGAAGGTGCCCGGGTCCGGCTTGGCGATCATGTCGGACTCGTAGACGCGGGCGAAGCCCTCGATCGCGGAGCCGTCGAAGCCGATGCCCTCGTCGAACGCCTGCTCAAGCTCGGCGGGGGCGACGGCGACCGACTTCAGGAAGCCGAGCACGTCGGTGAACCAGAGGCGCACGAAGCGGATGTCGCGCTCTTCGAGCGTACGGAGCACGAATTCCTGCTGCTTGTCCATTTCCACACCCATCCTCGCTGGTCAGGCCGCCTGCTCCCACCGCCTCGGGTACATCGGGGGGCACCTGAGCATCCCACCACATGGTTTCGCGCACGTTGCACACCCATACTGCCTGTCCGGGTGTGACACAGGTAACCGGGGACCTCCGGAAGTCGTACCCCGTTCGGCCCACGGAGCCCTCCCGCCCACTACGATCTGCGCCCATGGGAGCCCTGCGGCTCGAACGCCCGTACCGGCACGCGCGTCCCATGGCACTGGTGAGTGCCGTGGCGACGCTCCTCGCCGCGCTCTTCGTCTGTCTGGGGAGCGGTCCGGGCGGGCCGAGCGGCCATCCGGGGCACGTCCGGGCCGCCGCCGCGGTCCCCGCGGCGTCCCCGGGACCCGCCGCCACCCCCGTCCCCGGGCCCGGCCGGGCCGCGTACGTGTGCCCGTACGACCGGGGCGACTGCTCCCTCTTCCCGTCCCTCTCCCCCGCGGTGCTCAGCGCCCCGCCCCTCGATCCGCCGCTGCACACCGAGGACCGGCTGCCGCGCGTCGACGCGCTGGCCGGCGACGGTGCGGCGGGCGGCCCTGGGGTCCGGCCCCGCGCCCCGGACCTGCACGTCCTTCAGGTTCTCCGGACCTAGGCCGCGTCCCGGCCTCCCCCAACGAACGACGACACCCCCCCCTTTTTTCTTTCCCAGAAGGACGACATCACCATGGCCGCCAACCGTTCCGCCAACGCCGACCGCCGCGCCCGAATAGAGGAGATGCGCCGGGCCGAGCAGGCCCGTGAGCGCCGCAACCGCTTCCTCACCATCGGCGTCTCCGCCGTCGTCGTGCTGAGCCTCGTCGGCTTCGGCACCTTCGTGCTGATGAAGAAGGCCGACGAGGAGGACGCCAAGGAGGCCGCCGCCAAGGCCCCCATCGCCGGCGAGAAGACCTGGGACGCGAAGAAGCTCGGCCGCAACCACGTCGAGACGGCCGTGAAGTACGACATGAAGCCGCCGGTCGGCGGCGACCACCACCCGGTCTGGCTGAACTGCGACGGCGACGTCTACGACAAGGCCGTCCCCGAGGTGAACGCCGTCCACTCGCTGGAGCACGGCGCCGTCTGGGTGACGTACACCAAGAAGGCCGCCGAGGCCGACGTGAAGAAGCTGAAGGACAAGGTCTCCGACACCCCCTACACGCTGATGAGCCCGGTCGACGACCAGTCCGGCGCGATCATGCTCTCCGCCTGGGGCAAGCAGGTCACCGTGGACAGCGCGAGCGACCCGCGCGTCGACGCCTTCTTCACCAAGTACGTGCAGGGCGCGCAGACGCCCGAGCCGGGCGCGGCCTGCACCGGCGGTGTCGGCGCCGACGGCGCGGGCGGCGCGGGGATGGGCCAGTGACCCCCCGCCGCACCCGGTACGCGGCGGTCACCGCGGTCGCCCTCTCGGTGCTGTTCGCCGCGGGCGCGGTCACGGTCGCCTCGGCCGAGCGCGAGGAGGCGCCCCGGACCCCGGACTCCGCCTCGGCGGACGCGGGCTTCGCCCGGGACATGGCGGCCCATCACCAGCAGGCCGTCGAGATGTCCTTCATCGTCCGTGACCGGACGGAGGACGAGTCGGTGCGCCGGCTCGCGTACGACATCGCCAACACCCAGGCCAACCAGCGCGGGATGATGCTGGGCTGGCTCGACGTGTGGGGCCTGCCGAAGGTCGAGTCCGGCACCGCGCCGATGGCCTGGATGGGCATGCCCGTCACCGGCGACGCCGCCTCCCGGGACGGCGCGCTGATGCCCGGCATGGCGACGAGGACCCAGCTGGACGCCCTGCGCAAGGCGTCCGGCAAGGAGGCCGAGGTCCTCTACCTGCGGCTGATGACCGCCCACCACCGGGGCGGGGTGCACATGGCGCAGGGCTGTGTGCAGAAGTGCTCGGTGGACATCGAGCGGGACCTCGCGCAGGGCATGGTCGACGCCCAGGAGTCGGAGATCGCGCTGATGGCGGACATGCTCCGCAAGCGCGGCGCGACCGCCTGAGCCCGGCACGCCCCACCGGCCCCCGTGACCCGCTGCGGTCGCGGGGGCCGACGCGTGCCCGCAGAATGAAGGCGCTCGGGGACGTACGTGCAACGACGCTCGACGAAAGGTACGCACCCCATGACCACGGCGAAGGACATCATGCACCCGGGAGCCCGGTGGATCCCGGAACACGAGACGCTCGACCGCGCGGCGCAGCTGATGCGCGACCTGAACGTGGGAGCGCTTCCCGTCGCCGACGAGAACGAACGGCTGTGCGGCATCGTGACCGACCGCGACATCGTGGTCCGCTGTGTGGCGATGGGCCACGACCCGGCGAAGATCACCTGTGGATCGATCGTGCAGGGCACTCCGCGCTGGATCGACGCGGGCGCGGACGTGGGCGCGGTCCTGAGGGAGATGCAGAGCCACCAGATCCGGCGGCTGCCGGTGATCGAGAACAAGCGGCTGGTCGGCATGATCAGCGAGGCCGATCTGGCCCAGCAGCTGTCGGACGAGCAGCTGAAGGCGTTCTGCGCGAGCGTCTACGCCGCTTCCTGACCCGTCTCCAGGACGACCCGGGCGAGCGTGCCCGGGGCGTCCCGCATGACCAGATGGCCCGACGGCACGGCCGCCTCGTAGCGGGCGCCGAGCCGTCGGGCCAGTGCGCGCTGGCGCTCTTCCCAGCGGGCGGAGCCGTCGGGGGCGGCGAGGACGGTGACGGGGAGGCCGGGGGGCAGCGGGCGGTCGCGGCGCAGGGCGTCGAGTTCGGCGGCGACGGAGCCGTAGCGGGCGTTCTCGCGCAGGGCGCCGCGCCAGACGCGTGAGGTGCGGTAGACCCGGCGGACCTCGGCGGGCGGGGCCGGGTCGGGGCGGACGGCGAGGCGGCGGAGGGCGGGGCCGAGGGCGGCGGGCAGGCCGAGGGCGGTGAGGGCGGTCCCGGCGGGGACGGTCCAGCCCAGCCGGCCGGGGCGGGGGTGTTCCTCGACGGAGGAGTCGACGAGGACGAGGGCGGCCGTGCGGTCGGGGTGGAGGCGGGCGAAGCCCTCGGCGTGGAAGCCGGCGATGGAGTGGCCGACGACGGTGACGGGCCCGGGCAGCCGCAGGGCGTCGAGGACGGCGGCGATCCGGCCGGCCTCGCCGGCCAGGGTGGGGGGCGTGGTGCTGCCCTGGGAGAGGCCGTGGCCGGGGCGGTCGAAGCGGACGACGGTGCGGTGCGGGGCGAGCAGCGGGACGACCGGGTCCCAGTCGAACCAGCCGAGGCCGAGTCCGGCGGAGAGCACGCAGACCGGGCCGTGTCCGTCGACGGCCACGTGGTGGGCCAGGCCCCCGATCCGTACGAGTGGCATGCTCAGGCCCTTTCCCTGGCGACCGAGACGGCGAGGACGCCGGTCCAGACGGCGACGAGCAGCACCTGGAGGCGCTGGGCGGCACCGAGGGCCCAGCCGCCGTGGCCGGACTCGAAGGCGGCGACGGCGGCGAGGGTCCAGACGCTGGCGGCGAGCGCGACGGCGACG
The DNA here is from genome assembly GCF_042741435.1 of Streptomyces sp. NPDC058955. Lineage (NCBI taxonomy): Bacteria > Bacillati > Actinomycetota > Actinomycetes > Kitasatosporales > Streptomycetaceae > Streptomyces > Streptomyces sp. NPDC058955. The sequence goes on from NZ_JBHYKM010000038.1 coordinate 51,031, forward strand.
AGGGCGGGTCCGGTGCGGGCCAGCGGCGGCCAGAGGCCGTACCGGCGGGCGGCGGCGGTGAGGGCGACCATGGCGACGAGCGCGCCGGTCATGGCGAGGCCGGAGCTGACGGCGTGGGCCGTGTGGGCGGCGGGGACGAGTCCGGCGGCCTCGCGGGCGGCGCAGGCCGGGTCGGCGGTGGCGGCGCAGCTCAGCGGGAGGCGGGAGTCGAGGGCGGTGGCGGCGCCGAAGAGGGCGAGGGCGGCCCAGCCGGCGAGGAGCAGGCGGCCGCGGCCGGCGGGGCCGGGGTCGGGGCGGGCCCAGCGGGGGACGCCGGGTGCGGGCGCGGCCGTGGCGGCGGTGCGGGCGGCGCGGAGGCCGAGGGCGGCGCCGGCCAGGACGAGGAGTCCGGCGGCGAGGTCGGTGGCGCGGAAGAGGCCGCCGAAGGGCTGGTCGGCGGCGGCGAGTTCGGAGACGTACGTACGGACCGGGTCGAGACCGGTCCGTACGACGGCTTCGAGGACCCAGGCGGTGTACGCGAGCGCCCCCAGGAACAGCAGGACGGCGGACGCGCGCGTGACCTTTCCGGGCATACGGGGTCAGACGTCAGGGAGTGCCGGAAGGTTCCCGGTGGTCGGGGTGGACCCATTCGGGCTTGCGGTACTTGAGGAGCAGGACGGGGATGAGGATGCCGAGGACGAACAGGCCGCCGCCGACGATCAGCAGGTAGCGCCAGAGGGGTTCGCCGTCGAACTGGTCGGGCGGGACGAAGCCGATGACGAGGGCGAGGACGGAGGCGACGAAGCCGACGGCGGCGACCCAGGTGACGGCGGGGACGCGGAAGCCGCGCTCCACCTGCGGCTGGGTGCGGCGGAGCTTGACGACCGCGACGAACATCAGCAGGTAGGCGATCAGGTAGATCTGCACGGTGATGACGGAGAACATCCAGTACGAGCTGGAGACGGAGTCGCTGAAGGCGTACAGGATGCCAATCAGGGTGGTGATCACGCCCTGGGCGACCATGATGCTCGTCGGGGAGCCGGCCTTGTTGAACTTCTGGAAGGCGGGCGGGAGGTAGCCCTCCTGGCGGGAGAGCAGGACGAGGCCCTTGGCGGGTCCGGAGAGCCAGGTGAGCATGCCGCCGAGGGCGGCGCAGACCAGCATGACGCCGACGACCCGGGTCATCCAGCCGATGGAGAAGTGCTCGAAGAACGCCTCGAACGCCTGCATGAGGCCGGCGGTGAGGCTGAGCTGCTCGGACGGCATGACCCAGGCGATGGCGAGGGCCGGGAGGATGAAGATCAGCAGGACGAGCCCGGTGGCCAGGAACATCGCCTTGGGGTACTCGCGCTTGGGTTCGCGCAGCGAGGAGACGTGGACGCCGTTCATCTCCATGCCCGCGTAGGACAGGAAGTTGTTGACGATGAGGACGAGGCTGGCGAGGCCGGTCCACGGCGGCAGCCAGTGGTCGGCGGTCATCGGCTGGGCGGAGGGGTTGCCCTGGCCGAGGAAGATCATGCCGAGGAGGACGAGGAGCACGCCGGGGATGAGGGTGCCGACGATCAGGCCGAAGGAGGAGAGTCCGGCGATGGCCCTGGTGCCGCGCGAGGAGATCCAGACGCCGGCCCAGTAGACGGTGACGATGACGATCGCGACGTAGAGGCCGTTCTCGGCGAGCGAGGGGTCGATGACGTACGCGAAGGTCGAGGCGACGTAGGCGAGCAGGCTCGGGTAGTAGGCGATCGTCATGGCGAACTGGCACCAGACGGCGAGGAAGCCGAGCGGTTTGCCGAGGGCCTCGCTGACCCAGCGGTAGATGCCGCCGGACCAGCCGGAGGCGAGTTCGGCGCCGACGAGGGCGGTGGGCAGCAGGAAGACGACGGCCGGGAGCAGGTAGAGGAAGACGGCGGCCAGTCCGTAGATGGCCATGGTCGGCGCGGGCCGCAGGGAGGCGACGGAGGCCGTGGTCATGAAGGCGAGCGTCAGCCAGGAGATGAACTGCCGCTTGGTGCCGTCGTCCTGGAGGACCGCCGCGTCCTCGGTCGTCGCGGGCCGGGCCGGCTCCGCCGGATCGTCAGTGGTCGTCATGGGCCCATGATCACGGCGATGGACGTACTTCGCATGTCGGGGTGAAACGGTTCCTCGGACCGCGGCCGGGCGCGGTTCCCAGGACATAGCGTCGGTTTGACGATTAGAGTGGGGGGCGTGCATCGACTACGCCTCGCGCTGAATCAGATCGACTCGACCGTCGGGGACGTCGCCGGGAACTCCGAGGCGATCGTCCACTGGACCCGGCACGCCGTCGGGCAGGGCGCGCACCTCGTCGCGTTCCCCGAGATGGCGCTGACCGGCTATCCCGTCGAGGACCTGGCCCTGCGGCCGTCCTTCGTCGAAGCCTCCCGGGCGGCGCTGACCGCGCTCGCGGAGCGGCTCGCCGACGAGGGCTTCGGCGAGGTGCCGGTGGTCGTCGGCTATCTCGACCGCACCGAGCGGGCGGTGCCCCGGCTCGGCCGCCCGGCCGGCTCGCCGGAGAACGCGGCGGCGGTGCTGCACCGGGGCCGGGCCGTGCTCCGCTTCGCCAAGCACCACCTGCCGAACTACGGCGTCTTCGACGAGTTCCGCTACTTCGTGCAGGGCGACACCCTGCCGGTGCTGCGGGTGCGCGGGATCGACGTGGCCCTCGCGATCTGCGAGGACCTGTGGCAGGAGGGCGGCCGGGTGCCCGCGGCCCGCTCCGCCCGGGCCGGGCTGCTGCTCTCGGTCAACGCCTCGCCGTACGAGCGGAACAAGGACGACACCCGGCTCGAACTGGTCCGCAAGCGGGCCCAGGAGGCCGGCTGCACGACCGCCTACCTGGCGTCGACCGGCGGGCAGGACGAGCTGGTCTTCGACGGGGACTCGATCGTGGTGGACGCGGCGGGCGAGGTGATCGCGCGGGCCCCGCAGTTCACCGAGGGCAGCGTCATCCTCGACCTGGACCTGCCGGCCGCCGACCCGGACGCCCCCGCGCCGGGGACGGTGGTGGACGACGGGCTGCGGATCGACCGGGCGGTGCTCGCCGGGGAGGCCGGGGAGCCGGTCGCGCCGTACGAGGCGGAGCTGACGGGCGGTTACGCGCAGCGGCTCGACGACGACGAGGAGGTCTACTCGGCGCTCGTCATCGGGCTGCGCGCCTATGTCGCGAAGAACGGTTTCGGCTCGGTGGTGATCGGCCTCTCCGGCGGCATCGACTCGGCCCTGGTCGCCGCGATCGCCTGCGACGCGCTCGGCGCGGACCGGGTGCACGGGGTGTCGATGCCGTCGAAGTACTCCTCCGACCACTCGAAGGACGACGCGGCCGAGCTGGCCCGCAGGACCGGCCTGCACTTCCGCACGGTCCCGATCGCCCCGATGTTCGACGCGTACATGGCCTCCCTCCAGCTCACCGGGCTCGCCGAGGAGAACCTCCAGTCCCGGCTGCGCGGCACCACCCTGATGGCGATCTCCAACCAGGAGGGCCACCTCGTCCTCGCCCCGGGCAACAAGTCCGAGCTGGCGGTGGGCTACTCGACCCTCTACGGCGACTCCGTCGGCGCCTACGGGCCGATCAAGGACGTCTACAAGTCGGACGTCTTCCGGCTGGCCCGCTGGCGCAACCGGGCCGCCGAGGAGCGCGGGCAGACCCCGCCGATCCCGGAGAACTCGATCGTCAAGCCGCCCAGCGCCGAGCTGCGCCCGGGCCAGGTGGACACCGACTCGCTGCCGGACTACGACGTGCTCGACCGGATCCTCGCCCTGTACGTGGACGGGGACGAGGGCACGGACGCGATCGTGGCGGCCGGCTTCGAACCGGAGCTGGTGGCCCGGACGCTGCGGATGGTGGACGCGGCGGAGTACAAGCGGCGCCAGTACCCGCCGGGCACCAAGATCTCGGCGAAGGGCTTCGGCAAGGACCGGCGGCTGCCGATCACGAACCGCTGGCGGGAGACACCGGCGTCCTGACCGGCTCCTCGGCGCCGAGGGGGCCTCGCGCGACGACGTGCGAGGCCCCCGTCGCGTTCCCCGTACGCCCCTCCCGGCGGTCGAGGAGGCCGGCGACCGCGGCGATCGCCAGGCCCGCGGCGGCGAGGCCCGCGCCGACCAGGGCCGGGGAGGTCCAGCCCCAGCCGGCGGCGATGGCGGCGCCGCCGGCCCAGGCGCCGCCCGCGTTGGCGAGGTTGAAGGCCGAGTGGTTGGAGGCGGAGGCGAGGGTCGGGGCGTCCTTCGCCTTCTCCATGACGAGCATCTGGAGCGGGGTGGTGGTCATGAAGCCGACCGCGCCGAGCACCACCACGGTGACCAGGGCGAGCCAGGGCACGTGGACGGTGAAGCGGAAGGCGACCAGGGTGACGGCGAGCGCGGCGAGCGAGCCGTAGAGGGTGGGGCGCGGGGCCCGGTCGGTGAGCGGTCCTGCGGCGAGCGCGCCGGCCGTCATGCCGATCCCGAAGAGGGCGAGGACGAGCGTGACGGTGGACTCGCCGAAGCCCATCACCTCGGTGGTCATGGAGGCCAGGTAGGAGTAGACGGCGAAGACGCCGGCGAAGCCGAAGACGGCGGTGAGCAGGCCGAGCAGCACCTGCGGGCGGCCGAGCGCGCGCAGTTCGCGGCCGAGGCCCTGGCGCTCGTCGACGGGGAGGTCGGGGACCAGCCGGGCGAGGGCGGCGAGCGAGGCCAGGCCGATGACGGCGACGACCAGGAAGGTGGCCCGCCAGCCGAGGTGCTGGCCGAGGAGGGTGGCCGCGGGCACGCCGAGGATGTTGGCGACGGTGAGGCCGAGGAACATGGTGGCGACGGCGCGGGCCTGCCGGTCGGGGCGGACGAGCCGGGCGGCGACGACGGCGCCGACGCCGAAGAAGGCGCCGTGCGGCAGACCGGCGAGGACCCGGCCGGCGAGCAGCCAGCCGTAGCCGGGCGCGAGGGCGGAGGCGAGGTTGCCGACGGTGAAGAGGGCCATCAGCAGGAGCAGCATCCGCTTGCGGGGGACGCGGGAGCCGAGGGCGGTGAGCAGCGGGGCGCCGACGACGACGCCGAGGGCGTAGGCGGAGACGAGGTGGCCCGCGGTGGGGACGGTGGTGCCGAGGTCGCCGGCGACGTTGGGCAGCAGGCCCATCATCACGAACTCGGTGGTGCCGATGCCGAAAGCGGAGATGGCCAGGGCGAGCAGGGCCACGGGCATGGGTGGGAGACCCTTTCCGGATCCGAGGGTTTGTTTTCTTACGAAACAAATTCTCGCAGACGGCTGGGTATTCCCGGCGTCGGGGGTGTGAAGAGCAGGTTTCGCCTGTCTTTCGCAGGTCAGAGAGTGATGCGGGCGGCGAGCGGCAGGTGATCGCTCCGCGTCTCCGGCAGCGCCCAGGAGGAGACCGGCTCGACGCCGCGGACCAGGATCTGGTCGATCCGGGCCATCGGGAAGGAGGCCGGCCAGGAGAAGCCGAAGCCGTCGCCGGCCGCGCCCTGGGTGGAGCGGAGCTGCGCGGTGACGGCGTTGAGGGCGCGGTCGTTCATGGTGCCGTTGAGGTCGCCGAGGAGGACGATCCGCTGCGCGCGGTCGCTCGCGATGGCCTCGCCCAGGGCGTCGGCGCTGGTGTCGCGCTGGTTGGCGGTGAAGCCGGCGTCGAGGTTGACCCGTACGGAGGGCAGGTGGGCGACGTACACCCGCAGCTCGCCCTGGGGGGCGACGACGGTGGCCTGCATGGCGCGGGTCCAGCCCATGTGGATGTCGACCGGGCGCGGGTCCCGCAGCGGCAGCCGGCTCCACAGGCCGACGGTGCCCTGGACGGAGTGGTACGGGTACTTCTCCGCGAGCTCCCGCTCGTAGACCGGCACCATGTCGGCCTTCAGCTCCTCCAGGGCGAGCACGTCGGCGCCGGAGCCGGCGAGCTGACGGGCGGTGCCCTCGGGGTCGGGGTTGTCGGCGTTGACGTTGTGGGTGGCGACGGTGAGGTCGCCGCCGGCCGACGACTTGTCCGCCACGAGCCCGCCGAAGAGGTTGAGCCAGACGACGGCCGGGAGCAGCAGCGCGATCAGCGCGGTGGCGGAGCGGCGGAGCAGCGCGAGGAGGAGCAGGACCGGGACGAAGAGGCCGAGCCAGGGCAGGAAGGTCTCGGTGAGGCTGCCGAGGTTGCCGACCCGGTTGGGGATCTGCGCGTGCAGGGCCATCAGCAGGGTGAGGGCGACGGCGAAGGCGGCCAGCAGGATGCCGCGCCGCCAGATGCCGGGGTCGCGGCGGAGGCGGCCGAGCGCGGAGCGGAACCGGTCGAGGGATCCGGAACGCCCGCCTCCCGCTCCGCCGTGCTCCGTCCCCGTCATGTCCACCCGCGCCATCGCTGCCCTCGCTCGCCTTGCCGTGCCGTCGTGCCGTCCGTGCTCCGAGACCCGGTCCCGACCCTAGGCGATGCCGGGCCCCGCGCACTCCCCCAAGGACGGCCACGGCGTGTGACGGGGTTCCGGATGCGGGCCGGTACGGGTGGGCTGTGACAGAACGCGCACATTCGTGCGGGTCCCGGTGTGGTCAGTTTCTCGGCCGGACCCCGTCGAGGATGGCGTCGGCGACGCGGGCCGGGAAGTCCGGCGACAGGTCGGCGTCGGGCTGGAGGACGGTGCGGAGCAGCAGCGGGCCGACGAAGAGGTCGTTGACCAGCTCCAGGTCGAGGTCGGCCCGGACCTCGCCGGTGGCGACGCCGCGCTCCAGGACCTCGATGCCGCGGCGGCGGCGGGGCTCGATGGCGGTGCGGTGGTACTGGTCCCAGAGCCGGGGGTGGGTCTGCATCTGGCTGAACATGTTCCGCAGCAGCGCGGAGGTCCGCTTGGCGAGCCCGCGCCGCCGCATGAACTCCAGGAGCATCACGAGGTCGTCGCGCACGGAGGTCCCGGGCAGCTCGGGGTCCGGCGGCTCGACGGACCGGATCAGCTCGACCAGCAGGTCCTCCTTGCCGGCCCAGCGGCGGTAGATGGTGGCCTTGCCGACGCCGGCGGTACGGGCGATCCGCTCGATGGAGATGTCCCCGAGCGGGACCCCGCCCTCCAGCAGCCCGATGACGGCGTCGAACACCGCCCGCTCCACCCCCTCGCTCCGCGGCCGCCCCCGTCGGGGCCCGCCGTCGGGGCAGGACGCCGCCCCCGGGGCGTCGCCGCGTCGGGGCCCGCCGACGTCCGCGGTACCGGGCTCGGTCGGCTCGGTCGGTTCGCCGGGGTTCTGGCCGTCCGCCAAGGACACGCGTGTCGCCTCTCGTCGTGGGAAAGCTGCCTTCCCCATTCTCGCCCGGCGGGGGCCGGGCGCCCGGCCGTCAGCGGTGGGACGGTTCCGCCGGTTCCCGGGCTTCCGGGGCGGTGGGCTGGGGCGGGATGCCGGGGGGCGGGGTGCGGCCGGGGAGGAAGGCGGCCACCACCACCGCGCCGACGGCGGCGATCGCCGCGGAGGCGTAGGCGGTGACGTGCATGGCGTCGAGGAACGCCTGGTGGGCGGGGGCGACGAGGCCCTCGGCGCCCAGCTTCTCGGCCACCGCGAGCGTCGCCTCCAGGGACTCGCCGGCCGTGGCGCGCACGGCGGGCGGCAGGGCGCCGAGGTGGCCCTCGATCTCGCCGCGGTAGACCGAGGAGAGGACGGAGCCGAGGACGGCCACGCCGAGCGCGCCGCCGACCTGGCGGAAGGTGTTGTTGATCGCGGAGCCGGAGCCCGCCTTCTCCCGGGGCAGCGACTGCATGATCGCGACGGTGACCGGCGGCATGATGTGCGCCATGCCCGCGCCCTGCACCAGGAAGACCAGGGCCATCACCCACACCGGGGTGTCCGCGTCGAAGAAGGCGAAGGCGCCGAGGCCGAGGGCGACGGCGGTCATGCCGGTCGCGCAGACCGCCCGCGCGCCGAAGCGGGCGACGGCGAGCCGGGCCCGGGGCGCGAAGACCATCTGGGCGAGGGCGAGCGGCAGCAGGAGCAGGCCGGAGTCGAGGGCGCTGTAGCCGCGGACGCTCTGGAGGTAGAAGGCGGAGAAGAAGGTCACGCCCATCAGCGCGAAGAAGACCAGGGCGATCGCGGCGACGGCGGCGGAGAAGACCGGCTTGCGGAAGGAGGAGACGTCCAGGGCCGGGTGGTCGGTGCGCTTCTCGTACAGGACGAAGGCGGTGAGGACGGCGAGGCCCGCGAGGACCGGGACGAGGACACCCGCCTCGGAGAAGGAGGCCCGCTCGCCGCCGCGGATGATCCCGTACACGAGGAGGACGAGGCCGAGGACGGAGAGCAGGACGCCGACCAGGTCGATCCGGCCGGGCGCGGGGTCCTTCGACTCGGGGACGAGCCAGGTCATCAGGCCGAGGGCGAGGAGCACCACCGGCACGTTGATCAGGAAGATCGAGCCCCACCAGAAGTGCTCCAGGAGGACGCCGCCGGTGATCGGGCCGATCGCGATGGCGAGGCCGACGCTGCCGGCCCAGATGCCGATGGCCTTGGGCTGCTCGTCGCGCTCGAAGACGTTCATGAGGACGGCGAGGGTGGCGGGCATGACGAAGGCGGCGCCGAGGCCCATCACGGCCCGGTAGGCGATGAGCTCGCCCGGGGAGCCGGAGAAGGCGGCCAGGGCGGAGCCGAGCCCGAAGACGGTGAGGCCGAAGAGGAGGGACCGCTTGCGGCCGAGCCGGTCGCCGAGGAGGCCGGAGGCGAAGAGGAGGCCGGCGAAGACGAGCGTGTAGGAGTTGATGGCCCACTCCAGCTCGCTCTGGGTGGCGCCGAGTCCGGTGGGGGCCGGGGACGAGATCGTCTTGACCGCCACGTTCAGGATCGAGTTGTCGAGGACGACGATCAGCAGGCTCAGCATCAGCACGCCGAGGACGGCCCAGCGGCGGCGGTGGACGGCCTCGGGGACGCGCGGCGGCGCCGGGGCGGGGGCGGAGGGGGCGGACGGCTCAGGCATGCGCACCACTGTAGACCCATTTCGAAACGGGCCCGTCTCGTATCGGAAAACGTGACCGACGCTTTGCCGCGCCTTGAACACCTTCACGGCCCGCGATGCGAACAGAAGTTCGCCTGTGAAGAGCGCCACGCCACCCCACTTCCCCGCCCGCCCGGCGAAGTGCCACCATGGACGTGGTCCGGGGACGCCGTCAGGGCGCCTCGAGATGACACAAGGAGCCGTTCACCATGACGCTTCAGGCTGCCTCGAAACAGCCCGCCGACAGCACGAAGACGCTGTACGGGGGCAAGGGCTCGCGCCGTCTCACCGTCCACGACATCGCCGCCGCCAAGGTCCGCGGCGAGAAGTGGCCCATGCTCACCGCCTACGACGCCATGACCGCCTCCGTCTTCGACGAGGCCGGCATCCCGGTGATCCTCGTCGGCGACTCCATGGGCAACTGCCACCTCGGCTACGACACCACCGTGCCCGTCACGATGGACGAGATGACGCTGCTCTCCGCGGCCGTCGTCCGGGGCACGAAGCGCGCCCTCGTCGTCGGCGACCTCCCCTTCGGCTCGTACCAGGAAGGGCCCGTCCAGGCCCTGCGCAGCGCGACCCGCCTCGTCAAGGAGGCCGGCGTGCAGGCGGTCAAGCTGGAGGGCGGCGAGCGCTCGCTGCCGCAGACCGAGATGCTGGTCCAGGCCGGCATCCCCGTCATGTCCCACCTCGGCCTCACCCCGCAGTCCGTGAACACCATGGGCTACCGGGTGCAGGGCCGCTCCGACGAGGGCGCGCACAAGCTGCTGCGCGACGCCAAGGCCGCCCAGGACGCGGGCGCCTTCGCGCTCGTCCTGGAGCTGGTCCCGGCCGAGCTGGCCGCCGAGGTCACCCGCTCGCTGCACATCCCGGTCATCGGCATCGGCGCCGGCCCCGACACCGACGCCCAGGTCCTCGTCTGGACCGACATGGCCGGCCTGACCGGCGGCAAGGTGCCGCGCTTCAGCAAGCAGTACGCCAACCTCCGCGAGACGCTCGGCGACGCCGCCCGCGCCTTCGCCGAGGACGTGGCCGGCGGGGCCTTCCCCGCCGAGGAGCACACCTTCCACTAGGACCCGCCGCACGACCCGAGCACCACCGACAGCCCGGCCCCCCCCCCGGGGGGGGGGGTGGGGGCGGTGGGGGCGGCGGGGGGGGGTGGCCGCGGTGGCGTGGGGCCGATACGCGATCACAGCCCACCCGCCGCGCGGG
>NZ_JBHYKM010000038.1:61173-64803 GCF_042741435.1 Streptomyces sp. NPDC058955
CGGGGGGCTGCCCTCCTCCCAGTCGCCCGCCCCGCCCGACCCGCCCGCCCCCGCGGGCCCGCCCCCGCCCCGGGGGGGGCCGGTCGCCGGTTTGTCGGCGGGCTGTCGGTGACGCCCTGTTCCATGGGGGACATGACGCGATCACAGACCAACGCCGTCGAGGTCCGGGGCCTCGTGAAGCACTTCGGCGAGACCAGGGCCCTCGACGGGGTCGACCTGGACGTCCGCGAGGGCACCGTCCTCGGGGTCCTCGGGCCCAACGGCGCCGGGAAGACCACCCTCGTCCGCTGCCTGTCCACCCTCCTCGTCCCGGACGCCGGGACCGCCACCGTCGCCGGCTACGACGTGGTGCGCCAGCCCCGCCAGCTGCGCCGCACCATCGGCCTCACCGGCCAGTACGCCTCCGTCGACGAGAAGCTCTCCGGCTTCGAGAACCTGTACATGATCGGCCGGCTGCTCGACCTGTCCCGTACGGACGCCCGCCGCCGCGCCGACGAGATGCTGGAGCGCTTCTCCCTCACCGACGCCGCCAAGCGCCCGGCGATGAACTACTCCGGCGGCATGCGGCGTCGGCTCGACCTCGCCGCCTCGATGATCGGGCAGCCGGCCGTGCTCTACCTGGACGAGCCGACCACCGGCCTCGACCCCCGCACCCGCAACGAGGTGTGGGACGAGGTGAAGCGGATGGTCTCCGAGGGCGTCACCGTCCTGCTCACCACCCAGTACATGGAGGAGGCGGAGCAGCTGGCGAGCGAGCTGACCGTCATCGACCGGGGCAAGGTCATCGCCCGGGGCGAGGTCGACGAGCTCAAGGCGAAGGTCGGCGGCCGGACGCTCAAGGTCCGCCCGGTCGACCCGGACCAGCTGCCCGCGATGGCGGCGGCGCTCCGCGAGACCGGTCTCGACGGCATCGCCGGCGCGACCGTGGTGCCCGACGAGGGCGCGCTGTACGTGCCGATCCTCACCGACCAGCAGCTGACCGCCGTCGTCTCGCTGCTCGGCGCCCGCGGCTTCGGCATCGCCCACATCGGCACCCATCTGCCCAGCCTGGACGAGGTGTTCCTGGCCATCACCGGCCAGAAGGCCACCGTCTCCGACGAGATCACCGAGGAGGTCGCCGCGTGAGCACGACCACGGTCACCAAGTCCCCCGTCGACACCGCCGGTCCGGCGTCCGCCGGTCCGGTCCGCACCGACGCCGACGGCCGCATCGGCCTGCGCGCCAACCTGCGCCACATCGGCGCGCTGGCCCGGCGCAACGCGCTCCAGATCAAGCAGGACCCGGAGTCGATGTTCGACGCCGTGCTCATGCCGATCATCTTCATCCTGCTCTTCGTGTACGTCTTCGGCGGCGCCGTGGCCGGCAAGGGCAACCAGGCCGACTACGTGAACTACCTGGCGCCCGGCCTGATGGCGATGATGGGCATGAACATCGCCATGGCCGTCGGCGTCGGCATCAACGACGACTTCAAGAAGGGGGTGATGGACCGGTTCCGGACGATGCCGATCGCCCGCTCCTCGGTCCTCATCGCCAAGATCGTCGTCGAGATCGGCCGGATGATGATCGCCACCGCGATCCTGCTCGGCATGAGCTTCCTGCTCGGCCTGACCATCCACACCTCGGTGCTCCACCTGTTCGCCGCCATCGGCCTGTCGATGGTCTTCGGCGCCTCGCTGATGTGGATCTTCATCCTGCTCGGCCTCACCCTGAAGACGGCCCAGGCCGTCCAGGGCATGGCGATGCTGGTCCTGATGCCGCTCCAGTTCGGCTCCTCGATCTTCGCGCCGACGACGACGATGCCCGGCTGGCTGGAGTCCTTCACGGACTACAACCCGCTCTCCAACCTCGCCGACGCCGCCCGGAACCTGATCAACGGCGGCCCGGTCGCCGACTCCGTGTGGATGACGCTGGGCTGGTCGCTGCTCATCACCCTCGTCACGGCGCCGCTCGCGGTCGCCAAGTTCCGCAAGAAGACCTGATCCGGCGCCCCCGTGACGGGGGATCAGGACTCGGCGCGCTCACTGATCGCGTCGGCGGCGCGACCGAGCAGGGCGGCGGCCTCCTCAGCGGAGAGGCCGCCGCCTTCGGCGTGCGCGGCCGCGAAGGCGTCCGCGCCGAGCGCCGCGCGGGCCAGCTCCGTCGCCCGCGCCAGGTTCTCCCGCTCCATGCCCGGCTCCCGGTGCCCCTCGGGCACGAGGGCGTCCCGGGCGCCGAGGAGCAGGGCCGCCGTCCGGGCCGCCTCGCCGCCGAGCCCGGCGAGCGCCCAGGCGCCGACGACCAGGTGCACCCCGGGCATCTGCGGCACCACCATCATCGACAGCGGGCCCAACGACCGCTCGTACGCCGAGGCGACCCGCGCGAGGGCGTCGGCGTACCGCTCCTCCAGGACGTCGATCCAGGCCAGGCAGCCGAGCGTGAACCCCTCGAAGACGGCGAGGGTGTCGCTGCTGAACTCCTCCAGGAGGCCCGTCAGAAGCTCCCGGGCCTCGCCGGTCCTGCCGGTCCTGCCGAGGCAGAGCGCGAGGAAGAGGCGCGCGCCGAGCTGCGGTTCGTGGCCCGTGGAGTGGTCGGCCAGGATCGTCCGCAGGATCGCCTCGCCCTCCTCGAACCGGCCCGCCTCGATGAGGGTGTCGGCGTACCGGGCCCGCAGCAGCTCCTGCTGCGAGGGGGCCCCGATCTTCTCCGCGTAGCCGATGGCGGCGAGGAAGTCCCGGGCGGCCGCGTCGTAGGCGAGCTGCCGCTCGTGGGCCTCGCCGCGGGCGGAGAGCGCCTCGGCGGCGCCCCAGGCGTCCCCGAGCCGTTCGAAGAGGGCCAGGCTCTCGTCGGCGTCCGCGATCGCGAGGTCGGCCCACTGGCCGCGGTTGGCCCGCATGTTGGCCCGCATGTGCAGGACGTGGGCGAGCTCCCAGGCGTACCCGTGCCGGCGGCACGCCTCCACGGTGACGTCGAGGAGTTCGTGCAGCCGCTCGGGCTCGCCCATGATGAGGACGGCGAAGACGGCGAAGGAGCCGGGGAGCCGGCAGGTCTGCGGCAGCCCCGGCCGGTAGACGGCGGTGATCTCGCGCAGCCGTTCCTGGCCCTCGGGGCTCGTCCAGCGGGCGGTCTCGTGGTCCATGTTGATCAGCTCGACGAGCCGCACCCCGCGCCGGGCCTCCCAGCGCTGCTCCTCGGAGAGCGGCGGCGGGGCGGCCGTGCACGGCTCGTGGAGGGGGACGAGCGGTGCGGCGGGCGGGGTGAACGGGTCGGGTCCCAGGGCGGCGACGGCCCGGACCCCCTGGAGGGCGTCGGAGCGCAGGTCGCGCAGCTGCCAGTACCAGAGCAGGGCGTGGACGAGGACGAGGGCCTCGTCCTCGTCGCGGGCGGCGACGGCCCGGGCGAGCGCGGTGCGGACGTTGCCGTACTCGGCGTCGAGCCGGACCATGGCGGCGAGCTGCCCGGCGCCGCGGAGCGCGGGGTCGGTGGTGCGGGCGAGTTCGCGGTAGTACGTGAGGTGGGCCCGCTCGACGGCCGCCCGCTCACCCGCCTCGTCCAGCCGCTCCCCCGCGTACTCCGCCACCGTCTCCAGGAGCCGGAACCGCATCCCCGACTCCTCCGGCGCCGACACCACCAGCGACTTGTCCACCAGCGCAC
>NZ_JBHYKM010000039.1:0-44989 GCF_042741435.1 Streptomyces sp. NPDC058955
CGGGGTGCGCGGCGCTCCGGCCTCCGGGAGGAACCGGGGGAGGAGGACGGGTCAGTGGTGGAACAGGCGCAGGCCGGTCCGGGCGAGGGAGATGCCGAACTCGCGGCAGGCGTCCTCGACGTCGCCGGAGCGGATCGAACCGCCCGGCTCGGCGATGCTCGTCACCCCGTGCCGGCGGGCGTGGTCGACGTTGTCCCGGAACGGCAGCGATCCGTCCGACACGAAGGACACCCCGGTGAGCTTCGCGAGCCAGGCCGCCCGCTCGGCCGCGTCCAGCGTGCCGGGCTCCGCCTCGACCGCCTCGCGGAAGCGGGCGCGCTCGTCGTCGGTCAGGTCGCCCTCGACGAAACGGACCTGCCAGTTCACCCGGTCCTGGCGGCGGACGCCCGGACGGAACTCCAGCGCCTGCGCCAGCGGGTGGCGGCGCAGCCACCAGGTGTCCACCTTGCCTCCGGCGAGCCGGGTGCAGTCCACCCGGGACTGCTGGCCCGCCCCGATCCCCAGTGTCTGCCCCTCCCGCACGTAGCAGACCGAGTTGGACTGGGTGTAGCGCAGCACGGCCAGGCCGAGCAGCAGGTCGGAGCGCGTCTCCTCGGAGAGGGAGCCCACGTGCACGTCGGCGAGGACCGACGCGGAGAGCCCGACCCGGTCGCGCTCCTGGACGAGGCGCAGACCGAAGACGTCCCGGGACTCCTCCTCCGGCGGCTCGAACGCCGGGTCGGCCTCCATCACCAGGAAGGCGCCGTTCTTCTTCCTCGCCAGGATCTCCAGCACCCCGGGGGCGTAGCCGGGGGCCACGATCCCGTCCGAGACCACCTTGGTGAGGAGCTGCGCCAGCTCCACGTCCACCTCGTGCGAGACCGCCACGAAGTCGCCGTACGAGGACTTCGGGTCGGCGTCCCGGGCCCGCAGATAGGCGCTGGTCAGCTCGCCCACGGAGGCCGCGTCCACGCCGTACAGGCGGGCGGTCGCCTCGTCGACCCGACCCGCCAGGGCCGCACCGGCGGGGGAGACGTGCTTGAACGACGCGGCGGCCGGCCGGCCCAGGGTCCGCGCCGCCTCCCGCACCAACTGCCAGGAGTTCAGCGCGTCCAGGAGGTTGATGTACGAGGGGCGGCCCTGGAGCAGCCGGAGCGGCACCCGCTCCGGGTCCACCGGCACGGCCCTGGCCGCCGCCTGCTGGGGGTTGATTCCGTAACGCATGTCCACGCCGGGTCTCCTCGGGGTGCTGGGGAGGCTGGAGGGAGGACGCCCAGGCGGTCGACGTCGGATCCGGGGAGGGGCCGCTTCCTTGTGGTGCTCCACTCTCGCCAGTCACGACCGGGGCGATCGTAGCCGCGGCCGCCGAGGACCGACAACGCCCGTTCGAACAACCTCCGTTCACCTCTGGTCCGGACGACCTCCGCACTCCTCCCGAGGGCGTTCACCCCTCCTCCCGGGCCAGCCGCGCCCGGTCCACCTTGCCGTGGGCGGTCAGGGGCAGGTCCGGGACGATCCGGACCAGCGGCGGCACCTTGTACTGCTCCAGCCGCTCCCCGAGCCCCGCGAGGAACTCCGGCAGCCCGAGCCCGGTCACCAGGAAGAGCCGGGCGGGTCGGTCCCCCGACGGCGGGACCACGGCGGCCTGGGCGACGCCCGGGACGGCCAGCGCGGCCCGCTCGACCTCGATGCCGCCGACCCGGAAGCCGTTCTGCTTGTACAGGTCGTCCCGGCGGCCCGTCACATAGAGGTAGCCGTCCGCGTCGAGCCGCCCGTAGTCGCCGGTCCACAACTCGGCGGTGCCGTCGGGCCGCACCGGGAAGCGGGCGGCGCTCGTCTCCGGGGCTCCCCAGTAGCCGGCCATCAGGTGCGGCCCGCGCACCACGATCTGCCCCTCCGTCCCCGGCGGCACCTCCCGCCCCTCGTCGTCCACGACCGCACAGCCGGTCCCCGCCAGCGGGCGGCCCACCGAGCCCGGTCGGTCCACCCGCTCCCCGGGCGTCAGGATCGACACGCGCTTGCACTCGGTGAGCCCGTACATCAGGGCGACCCCCGCGCCGGGCAGCGCCCCGAGCAGCGCGTCGACGAGCGGCTCGGGGAAGGCGGCGCCGGTGCTGGTCACCAGCCGCACCCGCTCCGGCCCCCCGCCGGCCCGCTCGGCGAGCCGCACCAGGACCGAGGCCATCGCCGGCATCAGCGGCAGCACCGTGGTGCCGCTCCCGGACACGGCGCGCAGCAGGCGCGGCCCGGTCTCGGCGGGCGACGGCAGCACCAGCGAGGCCCCCGCCAGGGTGGCGAGGAAGAGCTGGTAGAGCCCGTAGTCGAAGGAGAACGGCAGCGGGCAGAAGACGGTGTCGTCGGCGCGATAGCCGAGCCGGTCGGCGATGGCGCGGACCGCGAACAGCATCGCCGCGTGCGGTGACACCACGGCCTTGGGCGCGCCGGTGCTCCCCGAGGTGTAGACGAGCGCGGCCGGCCGGTCCGGGTCGTACGGGGGCTCCGGGAGGCCGAGGCCGCCCGGCCCGGGCACGGGTACGGCGAGCGGGACGGCCGGCACCCCGGAGCCCCGGTGCAGTTCGGCGTGGTCCGGGGCCACGAGGGCGAGGACCGGGGCGCAGTCCCGTACGACGTGGTCCAGTTGTGGCCGCCGGATCCCCGGGTGCAGCGGCACGAGGACCGCGCCGGCCCGCGAGCAGCCGTAGACCGCCGCGGCGAGCGCGAGGGAGTTGGGCCCGTGCAGCAGGACCCGGTCGCCGGGGCGCACTCCGTGCCGGACCAGCAGGGCGGCCACCGCCCCGGCCGCCCGGTGCAGTTCCCGGTAGTCGTGCCGCCCGTCGGGGGCGGTCACGGCCGGCGCCGACGGAGTGGCGGCGGCCCGGTGGGAGAGCAGGTCGTGCAGGTGGACCGCGCCGGTGGCCTCGGGGTGCTTCACGCCGGTGCCTCCTCGCGGGTGCGCAGCGAGGCGCCGCAGGGCGTCCCGCCGTGGGTCACCGGCCGCAGGGGCGCCCCGCCGAGCCGGTGGAAGAGTCCCACCGGGGACAGCGTCGGTGACCACAGCTCCGCCCCCGGCACGCCCCAGGACGCGAGCGCCTTCGGCAGCAGCGGGTCCACCGGGAGCCAGACGCCGTCCACCCGGCACTCGGCCCAGGTGTGGGTGGAGGAGAAGGGGACGGCGACGAGGAGGCCGCCGGACAGCCGCGCCTCGATGCCCCGCGCGCGGGCCGCGTCGACCAGGGCCCGGCTGATCAGGACGCAGTCGGCCATGCCGGTGCGGCGCAGGAGGTCCGGCTCGGCGGCCGCGTCGCCGGGCAGCAGGTAGTAGTCGACGTCCCGGAACTCTTCGCACAACTTCCTGAGGACCGACGGAAGTTCACGAGGTCGCTCGGCGCCGCCGAGGGTCAGGGAGACCAGCACCCGCTGGGGCCCGGGCCCGGTCTCGAAGACCCCGCCGGCTCCCCCGTCGCCGAGGTCGGCCTCGTAGCGGCACACGCCGTCGTGACCGGGATCCGGGCAGCCGACGGTGACGTCGACGCGGTGGACGGGCGGGTCGCCGGGCGCCGTGAGCCGGCGCAGGGTGCGCAGCCAGAAGGCCATCACGGCGCGCCGGGCCGAGGGGAGTCGGAGGTGGAGCGAGACGGAGGCGACGTCGTTCTCGTCGAAGAGCGGACCGTCGGGCGTCTCCCGCCGGGGGAGCCCGAGGGCGGTCAGCTCGTCGACGAGCGGGGCGCCCATCCCGTACTCCTTCTCCAGCGCGGGGAGCGGCAGCCGGAAGTGCCGGCGGGACGCGGGGATGCGGAGCAGCGGGGCGAGGACCCGCGCCGGGGTGGGGAACTCCGAAGGGGGCTCGGAGGGGGGCTCGGCCGGGGTGGTCACGGGGGACCTCCTGGGTTCTGTCGGCGGTCGCGCCGACCGGCGGTACCGGATGTCCGGCCCGCGCCCGACGGGCTGCGGCCGGTCGGCGCCGGAACCGTAGGCAGCTGCCCGCCGACGCGGCAACCAGCGTTCGAACAAAGGGAGTCGGGGCCCCGGCGGGCGGCTGGAACGGACTCGCCAGACCGGCTTGATTGGTATAGACATGTGTTCCGGCCAAGTCGTCGCCGTCGCCGTCGCCGTCGCCGTCGCCGCCTTCGGCCCGGCCGCGTCCGGAGCCCTCCGGTGACCGGTGACCCCACCACGCGCGCGATCCGCGCCGGGTGCCCCCGGACCCCGGCGAGCGACCCCGCCCGATGCCCGCACCCCTGCGCGCCCCCTCCCGTACCCCCTTCCGCTCCTTTCCGCGCCGTCCGGCGCGGATCCGGCAGACCCGCGAGAAAGGCCCCGCCGTGCCCGACGCGACCGCCCCGCCCCGGCGTTCGTTCCTTGCCCGCCGCCTCGGCCAGTGGCTGCCCGTCCTCGGGCTGATGCCGGCGGCAGGCCGCACGACGGTCGCCGCGGTGGCCCTCCTCAACCTGCTCCTCGGCCTGCTGCCGCTGGGCTTCGCCATCGGCATGGCCGCGACCCTCTCCCGCGTGTCCGGCCTGCTCGGCCCGGACGGCGGCAGCTGGACGGAGCTGCTCGGCCCCTTCGGCCTCGGCGCCGCCGCCCTCGCCCTCCAGCAGGTCCTCGCCCCCTTCCAGAAGTGGGCCGGACTCCTCGTCGCCCGGCGGATCGACCTCCACTGCGCCGGGCGGATGATGGCGGCGTCGGCCGACGGGGTCGCGCTGCCGGTCCTGGAGGAGCCGGACGCCCTCGCCCTGCTCGGCGACGCCCGCGAGGCGTTCCAGAGTTCCAGGCTGACCCCCGGCGACGCCGTCGCCGGCACCCTGGCGCTGATCGCGCGGTACGGACAGCTCGCCGGCGCGGTGGTCGTCCTGGCCTTCGCCGTCGGGACCTGGCCGGCC
The DNA here is from genome assembly GCF_042741435.1 of Streptomyces sp. NPDC058955. NCBI lineage: Bacteria > Bacillati > Actinomycetota > Actinomycetes > Kitasatosporales > Streptomycetaceae > Streptomyces > Streptomyces sp. NPDC058955. Next base: position 4,860 of record NZ_JBHYKM010000039.1, read on the forward strand.
CTGGTCGCCGGGGGCACCGCGCTCGTCATCCGCTTCGGTCAGCGCGGTTCGCTCGGGCGGTTCGCCGGGATGTGGCGCGGTCTCGGCGCGCGCCGCAGGGAGCTGGCGTACCTGCGGAACCTCGGCTCCGGGCCGGCGGCCGCCAAGGAGCTGCGGATCCTCTCCGCCTTCGACTGGCTGGCCCGGCGCCACGACACCGAGAGCGACCGCTTCCTGGCCGTCCTCTGGAAGGAGCGGCGGCGCCTGCTCTTCGCCCCGTTCCTCTGGTTCACCGCCGCAGGGCTCGCGGGCGCGACCGTGCTCCTGCTGACCCTGACCGACCGGGCCCTCGACGGCGGGATCGGCCTCTTCGGCCTCGCCCTGGCCATCCAGACGATCCTGATCCCGATGCGCTTCGGGGTGTACTTCCCCGAGAGCGACGCCCAGACCCAGTTCGGCCTCCAGGCGTTCCACGCCCTGCGCGATTTCGAACGCCACACCGGCCGGACCGCCGCTCCGGCGTCTGAGTCCCCGCCCCGCGAGCCGGTTCCGGCCGCCGCGCCCGTCGACGCGGTCCGCTTCGAGGGCGTCGGCTTCCGCTACCCGCACGGGTCCCGCACCGTCCTCGACGGCCTGGACCTGGACCTGCCGGCCGGCCGTTCCACCGCCGTCGTCGGCGTCAACGGCGCCGGCAAGACCACCCTCATCAAACTCCTCACCGGCCTGTACGCGCCCACCGCCGGCCGGATCACGGTCGACGGCCGGGACCTGCGCACCCTCGACACCGAGGAGTGGCGGGCCCGCCTCGCGGTGATCCTCCAGGACTACATCCGGTACGAGTCCACCGCCCGGTACAACATCCTCATGGGGGCGCCGGGCCGGGCCGCCGAACTCCCCGCCTCCGCGCTGGAGGCGGCGCTGGACCGGGCGGGGGCCCGGGAACTGGTCGAGGGCCTGCCGGACGGCCTCGACACCGTCCTCTCGCAGCGCTACCGGGGCGGCCAGGACCTCTCCGGCGGCCAGTGGCAACGCATCGCCCTGGCCCGGGCCTTCTACGCGGTCGAGGCGGGCGCGCGGGTGCTCGTCCTGGACGAGCCCACCGCCCAGCTCGACGTCCGCGCCGAGGCCGAGCTGTTCGACCGGTTCCTGACCCTCACCCAGGGGCTCACCAGCGTCGTCATCTCCCACCGCTTCTCCACCGTGCGCCGGGCGGACCACATCGTCGTCCTGGACGGCGGCCGGGTCGCCGAGCGGGGGACCCACGAGGAACTGCTCGCCCTGGACGGCGCCTACGCCCGGCTCTTCCGTCTCCAGGCGGCCCGCTTCGACGACACCGCCGCGGAGCCCCGCGACGCGACGGCTGCCACCCCTTCCGATCCCGACGCCGACGGCACCGCGCGGCCGACCCTGGAGCCCTCCCGATGAGCCTCGTCCTGCACGCCGTCCGATGGCTGGGCGGGCTCGCCCTCCGCGACGGCGGCCGCCGACTCGCCGTCGCCGTGCTCCTGTTGCTGCTGGGCCACCTCGCCACCCCCGGCACCGCCCTCGCCCTGCGCGGCCTGACGGACGAGGCACTGGCCGGCCACGGCGGGGCGGCGGTCGCGGCCGCCCTGGCCACCGCCGGACTCCTCCTCGCCGAGCTGATGCTCGGTCACTTCGCCCACCTGTCCTACTTCGAGGTCGGCGAGCAGATGGAGAGCCGGCTCCACCGGGAACTCGCCCAGGTGTCGAACGGCGTGCCGGGCCTCGCCCACGCCGACCGGCCGGAGTTCGCCGACACGGTGACCCTGGTCCGCGACGAACTCGCCGGGACCCGGGCCGCGCTGGAGGCCCTGCTCCACTTCCTGGGCCTCGCCGTGCAGGCGGTGGTCACCACGGTGCTGCTCGGCTCCATCGACCCGTACCTCCTGCTGCTCCCGCTCGCCGCCGTCGTCCCCGTGTGGCTGGGACGGCGCGCCCAGGCGCTCACGGACGCCGCGCGGGAGGCGACGGCGGAACGTCTCCGGTACGGCCACCACCTCCTGGGCCTGGCCACCACCGCCCGGTCGGTGACCGAACTGCGGCTGCTCGGCGGTGGACCGGAGGTCGTCCGCGAGCACGCCGCCTCCTGGCGGGAGACCTCCCGGGTGCTGACCCGGGCCGAGGCGAAGGCCGCCGCCCTGCGCGCCCTCGGCCAGCTCTGCTTCGCCGCCGCCTACGGCGGCGCCGTCCTGCTGGTCGTCGCCCGGGCCGCCGACGGCACGGCCGGCCTGGGCGACGTGGTGCTGGTCATCGCCCTCGCCGTCCAGGTCGCGACGCAGGTCTCCGGCGCCGTGGCCCAGTCCGGTCTCCTCCAGGGCGCGGGCCGCACCGCCCACCGGCTGGAACAGCTCCACGCCTGGTCCCGTGCGGACGAGGACCCGCCGGCGAACGCCCCGCGCGCCACCGCCCCCGCCGCCACGCCCACCGTTCCCGCCCCCCGCCGGCTGGACCACGGCATCCGGCTGGAGGGCGTCGGGTTCCGCTACCCCGGTGCCGACCGGCCCGCGCTCAGCGGCGTGGACCTGCTGATCCCGGCCGGCGCGACCCTCGCGCTCGTCGGCGAGAACGGCGCGGGCAAGAGCACCCTGGTCAAGCTGCTCTGCGGCCTCTACCGGCCCACCGAGGGGCGGATCCTCGTCGACGGCACCGACCTCCGCCGGCTGGCCCCGGGGGAGTGGAACGCCCGGGTCGCGCCGCTCTTCCAGGACTTCGCCCGGGTGGAGCTGCTGCTCCGCGAGAGCGTCGGGATCGGTGCCGTCGACGCGCTCGGCGAGGAGGCTCCCGTGCGGGCCGCCCTGGCCGCCGCGGGGGCCGACGCCGTCCTCGACTCCGTGCCCGGCGGGCTCGACGGACTCCTCGGGCGCGGTTACGGCGACGGCGCCGAACTCTCCGGCGGTCAGTGGCAGTCGCTCGGCCTGGCGCGCTGCCTGATCCGCCGTGACCCGCTCCTGATGGTCCTCGACGAGCCCGCCGCGGCACTCGACGCGGGAGCCGAGTACCGGCTCTTCCGCGGCTTCGACCGCACGGCGGAACCCGCCGCCCGCACCCGCGGCGCCGTCACGCTCTTCACCTCGCACCGCTTCTCGACGGTCCGCCGCGCCGACCTGATCGTCGTCCTGGAGAACGGCACCGTCCGCGAACGCGGCGGCCACGACGAGCTGATGGCCCAGGACGGCCCGTACCGCGAACTCGTCGAGCTCCAGGCCCGCGGCTACAGCTGACCGCACCACCCCCCTCCCCACTCGCCCCAGCACCACCGGAGATCCCCCATGCGCAGCCAACTCGTCCTGCACACCGTCGAGTCCCACACCGAGGGCATGCCCACCCGGGTCGTGACCGGCGGCGTGGCGCCGATCCCCGGCGCCACCATGGCCGAACGCCGGCTGCACTTCCTCGCCCACCTCGACCACCTGCGCACCCTGCTGATGTACGAGCCGCGCGGCCACTCCGCCATGAGCGGGGCGATTCTCCAGCCGCCCACCCGGCCCGACGCGGACTGGGGCGTCCTGTTCGTCGAGGTCTCCGGCTGCCTCCCGATGTGCGGCCACGGCGCCATCGGCGTGGCGACCGTGCTCGTCGAGACCGGCATGGTCCCGGTCACCGAACCCCGGACGGTGATCCGCCTGGACACCCCGGCCGGCCTGGTCGTCGCCGACGTCGAGGTCGCCGACGGGCGCGCCCTCGGCGTGACCCTGCGCAACGTCCCCTCCTTCGTCGACCGGCTCGACGCCGTGGTCGAGGTCGCCGGGCACGGGCCCGTCCGGCTCGACCTCGCCTACGGCGGGAACTTCTACGCCATCCTCCCGATCGAACGCGTCGGCCTGCCCTTCGACCGAGCCGCCGCACCCCGCATCCTCACCACCGGCGCGGCCGTCATGGACGCCGTCAACGAGCAGCTGCGCCCGGTGCACCCCGCGTCACCCGAGATCGCGGGCTGCCACCACGTCCAGTTCGTCGCCCCGGGATCCACCGCCCGCCACTCCCGTCACGCCATGGCCATCCACCCCGGCTGGTTCGACCGCTCCCCGTGCGGCACCGGCACCAGCGCCCGCCTCGCGCAACTGCACGCCCGGGGCGAGGCGGACGTCGGCGACGTCCTGGTGAACGAGTCCTTCATCGGCAGCCGCTTCACCGCCACCGTGCTGGAGCGGACGACGGTCGCGGGACGGCCCGCGGTCGTCCCCGCCGTCACCGGCCGCGCCTGGCTCACCGGCACCGCCCAGTACTTCCTGGACCCCACCGACCCCTTCCCGGCGGGCTTCCTGCTCTGACCCCCGGCCTCCCCGGGGTGACGACCGTCACGGGGGCTCCCGGTGGGGCGCTGATACGTACCATGTTCAAGTCCAAGATCTGACTATTTGGCGTCACCGCAGGTCAGGGGCATCATGTGCCCCCCTCAGGTCAGCAAACGGTCAGCATGCGTCCGCATGGTGTCCGCGCTTGCTGACCTTCGACCTGCGATGCGGTGCCTGAGCATGATCCTTGGGCTGGAACGGATGGTTCATCGATGGCCCGACAGCTCGCCCGCGGCATGGGTTCCTTCTTCAAGGACTGCGACTGCGCGAAGCCCACCCGCTGCCCTCACCCCTACTCGATCCGCTTCCGGGACGCGCTCGGCAAGCAGCGCGAGGAGTCCGGGTACGGCACGCAGGACGACGCGATCGAACGCCTCACCCAGCTGTATGCGGAGAAGAAGACCACGGCGCCGTCGGTGGCGGCGGCCCGCCGTGAACTGGGTCAGCTGACGGTTGAGGAGTACGCGAAGCAGTGGCGTCACCGGCAGCGCAGGATGACGGACTACTCCACGGGTGAGCATGTCGACAGCTCGATCAACGTACATATCATCCCGCGCCTGGGAGCGCGGAAGCTGAACTCGGTCACGCCGATGGTGGTCGAGCGGTTCCTGGACGAGATGGAGAGCGACGGGGTCGGCCGGGGAAACCAGGTGAACATCTTCCGGGTCCTCAAGACCATTCTTCGGGACGCGTATGCTAAAGGAGCGATGGCGGACGATCCGGTGAAGGGCGTGCAGGAACCTGAATACGTGCGGGGAACGGTTGCCATTCCCTCTCTCGACTACGTGACAAAGGCGCTGACGGTCGCCGACGAGGACTTGGCGTTGGAGATCGTCATGATGGCGGGGTGCGGCCTGCGCAACGGCGAGGCGAGGGCGGTGAATGTCCACAACATGGTGGCGCAGGACGTCTACCGAGTGCGGGAGCAGATCCACTCCAACACGTTGAAGCCGGCGAAGCTGAAGCACCGCAAGGCGGGGGAGTTCCGCGAGGTGCCTCTGCCGCGATCGGTCCGGGAGGCGATCGAGCGGTACGAGGCCAAGCACGGCACCACGAGGGACGGCTACCTGCTGCGCGGTCCGGGCGGCTACTTCACCGAGGGCATGGAGCGGCGCCGGGTGAGGAAGCTCTTCACGGACCTGCCGCCGGAGGCAAGCGTGGGGATGTACGGCTTCCGGCACTACTTCGCCTCCAACGCCCTCGGCAACGGGATCCCCATCACCGACGTGGCGGAGTGGATGGGGCACAAGTCCATCGAGGAGACGTACCGCACCTACCGACACCTGATGCCGGGCAGCATCACCAAGGCCGCCCGGATCCTCGACGCCGGCCTATGGGAAGCCGCCTGATTCTCGGCACTTTGAGGTAACCGCAGGTTCTTCGTCTGCTGGTGGTGCAGGAGCTCCGAGGCGCTGGCCTGCGGGGATAGTGGCGCTGATGCTTCCGACAAGCGAAACGGTGCGGGAGTGGTCCGGATCTTGGTGCTTGCTCAGGTGTCCTGTGAAGGAACAGCAGATGCTGGGGCCGACGTGGAGCGGTCCGTGTTGTGGTGGAACTTCGTGGGCCGCACGGACGAGGAGATCCGCAAGGCCCGCGAGGACTGGATGACGTCCGACTGCTTCGGCGAGGTGAAGGGGTACGACGGTGGCCGCCTGGACGCGCCGGAGGTCCCCGCGGCCCACCTGAAGGCGCGAGGCCGAGTGCGCTGAACTGGGAATTTCCCTGTCGAGCCGATGGAGCATCGGAGATTTTCGGTTTCCTCTTGCAGCTGTCGCCGCGACTGGGGGAGGGGTCCTGTCGTATCTCTCCCGCAGTCGTGCAGTCGACGATTGTGTTTCCAGGGTGTGCTTGCGTGGGAGCAGATCTGATCAACTGGATGCTGACTTTTTTGCTGACTTTCCTGGCAGAGCGTCAGGAGTCTGCCGGTGCGGTGCGGTGCGGTGCGGTGCGGTGCCGTGCTGGGCGTGGTCGTGGCGCCGTGGTTTGCGCCGCTCGCGAGCTGGCGAGACATCGTGGCGCATGTGGGTCCCGGGGGTGGATGAGGGGAATGTGGTCGTCCATCGGGGCGGGGCTGATCCTGAAGAGCCCTGCCCGGACCGCCTCTGGGCTGACTCTCCGACATGGAACCGCTGGGAGCGGCGGCCGGCGCGTGCGTGCATCCCCCAGGCTGATCGCCTCTGTGGGGAGGGTGCGCTGTCGGCCGCGCCGAAGGGTTGTCCCGTCAATGATCTTCATGTCACGTCGGGCGTGCAGGACTTCGGTGTGACCCTCTTCTTCGTCCGGCAAGGGCGAGGTTGCCGGCGGCGGCCTTGACGTCGGGTTCCTTCCGCGTCTTGCCGTCGGGTGCGGTTCTCAGGCGGCAGTCGGCCGACCGCTGAGGCGAGTCGGGTGTGGGCGTTGACCTGGAAACCCCGAACGGCGGGGCGAGCCGACGCGGCGCCAGGTCGGTGCGCCCGGGGCAGGGCGGCCCGGCCCTCCAGCGGCAGCCCGCTAGGGCTGGCCCTGGCGGGCTGCATCCGCGCCTCGTGTCGCAGCACGATCACTGGCTTCCCGAACTGTCGACGACTCAGCCTGACGAGCGGGGGATCCAGGACGGCTCCGACGGCGCGATCACGTCAGCCGTGCCGGTGATCACCGCTCCGGCCCGGCGTGCCACGCCAGCAAGCCCTCGCCGGGACTCACCCGAGGCGATGGCTGGAGACGAATCCGGTGTCGGCGAGGAGGAGGGGCGAGTTTCCGCGCGGCGTGGCCGGTGCCGCTTGGCGATGTGTCGCATCGGCGCCTCCGGCCCGATCCGCAGCTGAGCTGGCGCATGCCTTGCGCCGACCAGCCTCGGATGTGCGGGGTGCGTACTGCTGTCCGACGATGGGTGAGCTGGACGAAGGCGCTAAACTCAAACACGATTCGAGTTTCTTACTTCCATCGCTCGTTCTCCGTCCCACGCGGGGAACGGGGAGACGAGGGGCATCGTGGCGAAGAACGCGTCTACCGACGGCTTGACCTACTCGGCGTTCACCGGGTGGACCGATCGGCCCACCGATCTCGCGCCAGCGCTGGAAGGTGAGGTCCGGTGCGATGTCGCTTCGTCGGCGGTGGTCTCGTCGGGATGGCGGCGGCGCTCCGGCTGGCGGAGCGCGGCGTCGATGTGGCTCTGCTCGAAGGCGGGTACTGCGGCTGGGGTGCGAGTTCACGCAACGCGGGCTATTTGTCGAACGCCCTGGCCGGGGACCCGCAGCTCTTGCGCCTGCTGTACCGACGCCGGCTCCGCGACCTCGTCCGGTACGGCGGGAACGCGGCGGGGTTCACCGAGGGTCTGATCGGGCGCCTTGCCATCGACTGTGAGTACGACCCCACAGGTAACGTCATTGCCGCTGTCTCCATCGGACAGCTCCGGCGTTTGAGGAAGAACATGGGGATCCTCCGCGACGCGGGGGCGGACGTGGAATTTGTCGACGGCCGTGACTTCGGCCTGCCGGGAACTTTCTTGGGCGGCATCTTCGAGCGGGGCGGTGGCCTGCTGAACCCCGGGAAGCTCGCCCTCGGGCTGCGGGCCGCACTGCTGGCGTCGAGTGCGAAGGTGTTCGAGCGGACGGCCGTGGAGGCCGTCGAGCCGGACGGCGCGGGCGTCGTGCTCAGCGTGCCCGGTGGGCGCGTCCGCGCCGAGAGGGTCGTGCTCGCGACCAACGCCCACTCCCGCGACCTCGAGATCGCCCCGAGCGGTATCACGCCCGTCTGGACCAGCTTGGTGGAGACGGAGCCGGTCGATCCCGACCGTCTGGCGGCGATCGGCTGGACGAGCCGTACCGGCATCATCACCCCGCACGCGATTCTCGAGAACTACCGGCGCACCGCTCGCGGCACGATCATGTTCGGTACCCGTCGGCTCCAGGCGGCGCCGTCGGCGCTGGGTGCCCACGAGCCGGATCGCGCGGTGGTGGCGGACCTGGTCCAAGGCTTCCACGAGCGGTTCCCGTCGCTCGGATATGTCGCGCCCCAGCGGGCGTGGGGCGGGTGGGTGGCGATGACGTCCTTCCTCCCGGTCGCCGGCGAGGCCGCGAAGAACGTCTTCTATGCCGTCAGCTGCAACGGTCACGGGCTGTCCCAGTCCCCCTACATCGGGACACTGCTGGCTGACCGGCTCGCCGGTGATGAGATCCACGACGACCTGCGTGCGATCTGGCGGCCGCGGCCGCCCTACATGCCCTCATTCGCTCTCGGCGCGACGGCGCTGAAGGCCGGGTGGGTGCTCGACCGCATTTCGGACCGTCTGAGCCGGCGGCCCTGAGGAGCCAGGCCCAGGCGCAATAAAGGAGCTGACCGTCACCTCCGGCGCACCTCTCCGGACGTGACATCACGGCCGCCGTCGACAGGCCTGTGCTGTCACGTCCGGAGTGGGTCGCGCCTTGTTTTCGAGTGCGCCGGCGACCCCCGGCGAGGAGGACGTCCCCGGCCTGGCCCTTACCCCCGCTGCCGTGGCGAGAGCGTTGACCCGGCAGATGACGGTCCGCAACGCGAGCCTCGAACGGCCCGAGGGCGCTCACCGGGCGCAGTTCTTGGCGATGGTCTGCTCCAGCGTCGGTGACGGCGCCCAGAGTGTCTCTGCCTTCCGCGGAAGCGCGCCCTGTTTCACCTGGTCGGCCGCCGCCGTGTCGCCGTTCTACGGCCAGTGGATCGCCGCCACCGTGAACGCCTGACGGGGCGAGGGGCCGGCCCGTCGGCGCCGGCGTGTGCCTCGGTGTCCGTGCGGCGGGACGGCACGGCCATGCCGTTCGGGTCGTGTCCGCCACCGACGCGCCCTGCTGGAGGTCGAGGCCCGGCTCGCCGCGGCCCTGGAGCGAGATCCCCGCAGGGCACGCACCACCGCCGGGGCGTCCGGCAGCACTCCGAGGGCCCGCGTGCGCGGTGCGAGATCCGGGCGAGCCGGCGGTGGCGAGCCGGCGGAGGCGAAGTCGCCGACGTGCGGGTCTCGTGCGCTCCCCACCCCACCTGCTATAAACTCGAAGTCGATTCGAAATCGATTAGTCCGTTCGTCAGGACCGGACTGAAGCCGCGAGGTCTCGCGCCGTGCGCGTCGAGACCAGCCGGAAGCTTGTTGCGCACGACGAAGAGAGGAACAGGGATGACGAACGCGGAGCCCGAGTCGGACGCGGTCAACGCCGTGCCCCCCGTGCGCGAGGAGACCTGCGACGTCGTGGTCGTCGGGGCGGGAATGGCGGGCCTGATGGCCGCCACGACGCTTGCCCGGGAGACCGATGTCGTCGTGCTGGAGGCGGCCGATCGCGCGGGCGGACGCGTCGAGACGGTTCGGAAGGGCGACTACTGGATCAACCTCGGTACGCAGTTCACCGAGGGGACCGGGCCGTTGATCGACGCTCTCCACCGCCACGGCATCGAGATGGGGTCGTTGGCCGGCAAGGGCGTGGCACTGGCCCTCAACGGCCGGTTGGTCGACACGGCCGATCTCTTCGCGCTCATGTTCCGCACGCGCATGCGGCTCGTGGACCAGGTCGGCATGGCAGTGGTCGGAGCCCGCATCCTCGCCGCGGTGCCGTTCCTCGCCTCGGACAGCGGCCTGGCGAAGCGGGTGCGGGCCGGGCTCGACCGGCGTCTCGCCTCCGACCTCCTGCGCGGTGTCCGCTCCGAATTGGCCCGGGACATGGTCCGGTCGTGGTCGGGTCAGTGGATGGGCTGCGAGCCCGGCGAAACGGCCGCGACCCAGCTGGTGACGTCCGTGGGAATCGCCATGACGGATCCGGCGAAGGTACCGAACTTCGCTCTGCCGGTAGGGGGGAACCAGACGCTGACCGACGTTCTCGCCGCCGATCTCGGCGAACGTCTCCGTCTCCGGGCAGCCGTCAGGTCGGTGAGGGCGGAGGGGGACGGGGTCGTCGTGGAGTACGTCGCAGCGGGCCGCGAGGTACGGGTGCGCGCGAAGCGGGCCGTCGTCGCGGTGCCCAGCGACATCGCGATGCGGATCCTTCCGGCGCTTCCGCAGACGTACCGCAACGCGTTCCAGGACATCCGCTACGGCCGGTACGTGATCGTCGGCTTCTTCACCGAGGAGAAGGGGCCTCAGTCCTGGGACGAGCTCCTGGCCGTCTCCACGCCGCAGCTCTCGTTCCAGGCGGTGTTCAACCACGCCGCCGCCACCCGCAGGGGAGGCGAGCGGAAGCCCGGCGGCGCGTTGGCGTGTTTCGCCGGCGGCGCGATGGCCGACGAGCTCTTCGAGCTCTCCGATGAAGCGATCGTCACCCGGTTCGCCGCGGACCTCATCTCGCTCTACCCCCAGCTCGAAGGGAAGCTCGACGAGGGGGCCGTGCGGCGGCACCGCCGTGTGGTGCCCTTCTGGGCGCCCGGAAGGCGTGCGTCGCTGCCCGTGCTGAGGAACCCCCTCGGGCCGATCCACCTGGCCGGCGACTACCAGCTCGACATGCCCTCGCTCGCCGACGCGGCGAGCTCGGGCGAGAACGCGGGCAAGGCAGTGCTCGCGAGCATGGGGCGGTGACCTCGGCGGTGGCGGTGAACGGGGGCCCGGCGGTGTCCGCGCCGAACGACGCCATGTCCGACGGCGTCGTCCAACACACCATGCTGTTTGACCGGGCCCCTGAGGAGTCACCGGTGATCCTCTTCGTCACCCGTCCGAGGCGATGACGCACGTGGTCGCCGTCCTCGCCCTGCTGTTCCTGCTCTTCGTGTGGTCGCTGGTGTCGAGCCGCATGTCCCGCTGGAGCGTCACCGCGCCGATCGCGTTCGCCGTGGCGGGCGCGGCGCTGGCGGGAGGCGACCGGCCCGTGCTCGGCTTCGACCTCGACGCCCACACCTTCCAGAGGTGCGTCGAGGTCGTTCTGGCCGTCATGCTGTTCACGGACGCCACCGAGGCCCGGGGATACGAACGGCTGGGCCGGTCGGTGGGGGAGGGGCGCCTGCTGGGTCTGGCGCTGCCTGCCTCGGTTCTGCTCGGCACCCTTGTCGGGGTCGCGCTCTTTCCCGGCACGAGCTGGTGGTTGTCGGCGGTGGCCGCCCTCGTCGTGATGCCCGCGGACCTCGCCCCCGTACTGAACCTGCTGCGTGACGAACGCGTGCCCCTGAGAGTGCGGGCTGCCCTGAACGTCGAGGGCGGTTTCAACGACGGCCTGGTCTCGCCGTTCTTCGTGTTCTGCGTGGCCAACCTCATCTCGACGGACGGGGACACGTTCACCGACCTGTTGCTGAACGCCGCCCGGGGCGCGGCGTACGCGGTGCTCGTCGGTGCCGTCCTCGGCTTCCTGGCGTCATGGCTGGTGCGCAGGTCCCGGGAAGCCGGCTGGACGGGGCCCACCGGCCTGCGCATGGCCGGCCTCGCCCTCCCCTTCCTCGCTTATACGGCCTCGTCGGAAGTCGGGGGCAACGGCTTCGTCGCGGCGTTCGTGACGGGCCTGTGCTACGCCCGCACCGCGCGTCCGGCGGGGGACGACCACCTCCGGCTCGTCCACGACGTCAGCCACCTGATGGCGCTGGCGGTGTGGTTCACCTTCGGGGTGCTGATCGCGGACGAGTTCGCGGGCGGCGTCAGCCTCGCGGTCGTGGTCTACGCGGTGTTCGCCCTCACCGTCGCCCGCTTCGTTCCGGTGGTCACCGCGCTCACCGGTAGCGGGTTCAGCGGGGCCGAACGCGCCGCTGTCGGCTGGCTGGGCTCGCGCGGCGTCACCTCCATCGTCTTCGCCGTCCTCGCGTACACGCAGCTGCCCGACGAGGAAGCGGCGTTCGTGGCCAGGACGGCCTGCGCGACCGTCCTGCTGAGCGTCGTCGCGCACGGTGTCACCGCGGAGCCGATCGCCCGCTGGTTCGCCCGCCGCGCCCCGCGGGAGGAGGTCGGGAAAGGAGGCTTGCCGCCGGCGACGACCGTGCGCGACACCGTGTGAGGCGGACCGCTACGTGGCGCGGAACCGCCCGGCCTCGACCTCGACGATCATTCCCCTGTCCACCAGCCGGCTCAGGTGCCGTGCCGCGATCCGCCGCTCCACCGGCCGCACGTGGGGACCTTCGACGTGCGGCCGGTAGACCAGCCGGCGCTCGGCGATCTCTTCGACGGTCCGCGGTTCGTCGAGGTACGTCAGAAGGGTCGCGTCCCGCCGCTCGACCACGCCGACGAAGGCGTCGAGCCGTCGGCCGAACTCCTCGGCACCCTCGATGACGCCCTTCTGGTGGGCCGTTCCGTACCAGCGGGCCCCGATCTCCCGGCATCGGCGCAGGGACGCCTCGAAATCCGTCAGGCTGCTGCCGACGTCTCCGTAGAACGGGCCGAACGAGGTCAGGTCGATGTCCGCCACGAACAGGAATCCGTCCGGCTCGATCAGGAAACCGCAATGACCGGCGGTGTGGCCCGGAAGGTGCACGACCGTCGCGGTGCGCCCCCCGAGGTCGAACACGGCTCCATCGGTGAACCCCGTAGCGTCGGGGCGGTCACGCACGTGGAACCGGTCGCGCAGCATCGCCTCCGTCTGCTCCGTGGCGTACGGCGGGAGGCCGTAGCCGGCGGCCATGACCGCCCGGGACCGCACGGCGGCGAGATCGTCCTCGTGGGCGTGGACGGGCACGCCGTACCGTCCGAGACCCGCGACGTGGTCCTCGTGCGCGTGGCTCACGAGCACGAGGTCCGCGGGAGGCGCCGACTCGACGAGCGACAGCGACGGGTCGATGACCAGTGTCTCGGCGGTGCCGCGCACGAGGACGGAGTTGGCGTACGGGTAGGCGCCTCGCTCGGCGCCGACCAGTACGGTGATCCCGCCGTACTCCGCTTCCGTGTATCCCGTCGTGTGCACGGTCGGCACTCCTTCATCCGCGAGTGGCGTGGTGGTCGGATCGCGTGGCGGCCGTCGCGGCCCTGCGTGGGGTGGTTCGCGCGGGTGATCCGCAAGCCCACGACGCGAGGGTAACGGTCCACCGATTCGGCCGACACCCCACGGCGACGGCCGCGGCACACCGTCGACGGAGCGCCATGATGTCGTAGCGTCGGCCCTCGAACGGGTCGGTAGCCGCTGCTTCCTGAGGAGTTCTTCCGTGCCGCAGTCACGTTCCCAGGGCCGCCGTCGGAACCAGTGGCTCTCCGAGCGTCGCCGGTCGGCGGTGAGCTTCGTCATCGCTGTGTGCACGGCGGTGCTCCTCCTCGGCCTCGACCGCAGCTGGGCGGAGATCTCGGTGGCGGACGTGTGCGTGCTGATGCTGCTCGCCCATCTCTTTCCCTATCTCCTGATCACGACGATCGCCTTCTCGACCGCCTCTCCCGATCGTGTGCGCGACTGGGCGGACCGGGAGACACGGGGCACGACCCTCCAGCGGTACGTGTACGGAACGGCGCCAGGGCCAGGGGTCTCCATCTTCATCGCGGCCGCCGCACTCGTGGTGGCGGTGGTGTGGCGCCCCGGCCACATCGGCTCCGCGTTCGAGCCGGTCGCCCGGGCGGCGGTGGCACTCACCCTGGTCGGCGTCGCCTGGGTCTGCGTGGCCGTGTCCTTCGCCGTCGCCTTCCAGGCCGACAACCTCGTGGAGGGCGAACGGGCGCTGGACGTGCCCGGCGAGGAGGCCCCGATCTGGAGCGACTACCTCTATTTCGCCTTTTCGGTCATGACGACGTTCGGCACGACCGATGTCACCGTGGTGTCCCGGGAGATGCGCCGTACGGTGACGGTCAACGCCTGCATCGCCTTCGTCTTCAACACCGTCACGGTGGCCAGCCTCGTCTCCGCCCTGGACAGCCTGTGACGAAGCCACCATGGAACCGGGCGTCCCCTCAGATCCGCTCCCACCATCCCAGCGTCAGAACGATGCCCTTCTTGACCGCGCACCCGAGCGTGTGACCCCTGAGGGAGAACACGAACGAGGAGAGCACCGCCGATGACGCGGTCGCCATCACGATGGCGATGCCGATGTCCCACGACATGAAGATGCCGAGGAGGAGGGTGGGTACGAGCATGATCAGGCATCCGACGGCCGTCTCACGCAGAACCCGGCTCCAGCTCGCCTTCCGCCACGTCCGCGCCCTGCCGGAGTACCCCTCGAGGGGAACGTGACGAGTGGAGCCGCAGACGTCGGTGTTCATTTCGGTGTGCTCCCGAGAGGTGTGAGGGGTCGGGGCGGCTATTCCTGGGCCTGCGCGCCCAGGTGGCCCACCAGGGTGACGAACAGGTAGGTGCCGACGACGTAGAAGAACACCCGTAGACCGATGCCCTTCGCTTTCCATCTCTCGTTCGTCCGGTCCGCGTCGTGGTCCTCGTCGCGCACAGCAGTTCCCCTCTCAGGGTGTGGTGGTCGGAAGCGGTGAACCCGTTCCCCGCTACTGCTGCCGGCCGGAGGTGGAGCCGTCCGCGGCGACCTGTGCCAGGGCGTAGAAGCTCGATCCGCCCAGCCCCGCGGCCTCGGCCGTCTTGAGATTGCGCACGGCGGCCTCCAGCACGTTCGCGGCGAAGCCGGCGCCCCTCATGCCGTCGAGGCACGTCTCGCCTCCGTGGGTGAACACCGACAACGTGGCCTGGTCCGTCGTGAAATCACCGCTGCCGATCGCCGCCACCGCCTCCTTGGCCCCGTCCTTCAGCGCCGCGAGGACCTTGTCCGTGGCCTCGTCGAGGACGTCGCCCGAAACCCCCTGGCTGTGGGCGTACGCCGCGGCGTCGACGTAGGCGGCCAGCGCGGCGACGTACACCCCGCCGACGATCGTGAGGTCGACCGCGCTCGCGGCCTGCGCCTGTTCGGAGACGAACCGCGTCGCCGGACCGAGCGCGGCGATCAGCTCCTCGTGCCGCGCCCAGGCTTCGGGGCTTCCCGAGAAGAGGACGTAGCCCCGCTCGGTGCCGATGTCCTGGGGGAAGCAGAGGATCGCCGCGTCCAGGTAGGGGACGCCCTTCCGGGCAGCCCACGCGGCGGCGTGCTCGGCCTCCGCCGTCGAGCTCGTCCCCGTGTTGAGGAGCGTCTTGCCGTTCCAGTCGCCGACGCACTCCAGGCTTCGGAGCACGGCTTCGTAGGACGGGGCACAGGTCAGGACCAGGGGGGCGGACGCGACCGCCGTTTCGAGGTCCGCCTCGGCCTTGATCCCCGGCAGCTCGGTCGCCAGCACCCGAGCCCGTGCCGTGTCCGGGTCGTACGCGGTCACCCTCCAGCCGGAACGCGCCAGGGCGCGGGCGATCGACGCCCCCATGAGCCCGTTGCCGATCACCGCGACGTCGTGCTCGGTGTATGTGGCCATGCCAGTTCCTCTCGTCGTGGGGTTTCGGCGCCAGGGATGAACCCTAAAGTCAAATTCGATTCGAGTTTAAGTTTTGGTAATGCGCGTAGTCAATCCGGGTTGTGGTGATCGGCGTCGGTTGCGGCAGGGGGCTGCCACCTCGCTTCGCCCGGGGGAGGTCGGTGCGCGGCTGATACGATCTCGAATTGTGTTCGAGAAGAAGTCCGCATCCCCGGCGTCGGCCCGTCCGGCCGTGCAGCGCCGTGGCATGGAGCGGAGACGCGCCATCCTGGACGCCGCCGAGGCGCTGCTCCGGGAGCAGGGCTACGAAGCGGCCACCCTGAAGGCCGTCGGTGAGCGGGCGGGCATCCCGGTCGCCTCGATGTACCACTACTTCCCCGACCGGCACCAGGTCGACGCCGAGCTCCTGCGCCAGCACCTGCGGGTGATCGAGGAGCTCGTCACCGCGGCGCTGGAAGGCTCCCCGCTGTCCACGCTGCGGGAGGCCGCGGACGCCGTCATCGACCCCCTGCGCGACTACTTCCGCGAGCATCCGAGCTGCGTCGAGCTGTGGTTCTCGGGCCGCAGCGAGGCGCTCGCCGTCCTGGTCGGGGAATTCGACGCCGCGCAGGCGGACCGGTTCTGGAGCGTTCTCGTCGAGCGCGGCCTGGTGTCCGCCGACACCCCCCGGCTCGCCCTGCAGCTCCTCTTCGAGGTCGGCAACCGCCTCTTCGACGTCGCGTTCCGGCAGTCGCCGGCCGGCGACGACGCCACGATCAACGAAGCACGTCGCATGGTGATCGCGTACCTCAAGACGTACGCGGCCTGACCTGACCTTCCCACGGCCACGCGGGTGGGGAGGTCAGATCGCCGGGAGAGCGAGGAGACCGTCCGCGGGCAGGGCCTGTTCCGCCCAGATCACCTTTCCCTCGCGGTGGTGGCGGGTACCCCAGCGTTCGGCGAGCTGGGCGACGAGGAGCAGTCCGCGGCCGCCCTCGTCGTAGGTGCGGGCGCGGCGCAGGTGAGGAGCGGTGCTGTTGGCGTCGGACACCTCGCAGGTCAGCGTGGACTGACGGATCATCCGCAGCCGGATCGGACTCCGACCGTAGCGGATCGCGTTCGTCACCAGCTCGCTGACGATGAGTTCGGTGGTGAAGGAAAGCCCGTCGAGGCCCCAGGCGGTCAGCGTGTCGGCGGCGAAGCGGCGTGCCCCGGCGACGGCCGCCGGGTCGGAGGGAAGGTCGAGGGTGGCCACGTGACCGGGGTCGAGCGACAGGGTGCGGGCCACGAGGAGGGCGATGTCGTCGACGGCCCGCTCCGGCACCAGGGCGGCGATCAGACGGTCGCAGACCTCGTCCGGTGACGCGGACCCCTGGGCCAGGCCGTCGCGCAGCAGCTCGCGAGCGGTGTCGACGTCCCGCGCCCGGCTCTGGACGAGACCGTCGGTGAACAGGGCAAGCAGACTCCCCTCGGCCAGTTCGAACTGCACGGTCTCGAAGGGGAGTCCGCCCAGGCCCAGCGGCGGGCCGATCGGCATCTCCGGGAATTCGACCGACCGGGAGCCCGGCGCGTCGCCCGCTCCGTCCGGGGGAGTGGCCACGGCCGGCAGCACGTGTCCGGCACTGGCCAGCGAACACACGCGGGAGACCGGGTCGTAGACCGCGTACAGGCAGGTGGCGCTGGTCTCGCCCGCTTCCTTCCCCTCCTCGTGCTGGAGCCGGATGACCACGTCGTCCAGGTGGGTGAGCAGCTCGTCGGGCATGAGGTCGATGTCCGCGAAGGCGCGCACGGCCATCCGGAGGCGGCCCATGGTGGCGGCGGCGCGCAGTCCGCGTCCGACGACGTCGCCCACGACGAGGGCCACGCGGGCTCCGGACAGCGGGATCACGTCGTACCAGTCGCCCCCCACGCCCGCGCGGGAGCCACTGGGCAGATAGCGGGAGGCCGTGACGACGGCGGACTGCTCCACGGCGTGCCGCGGCAGCAGGCTGCGCTGGAGGGCGAGCGCGGTGGAACGCTCGTGGGTGTACCGGCGGGCGTTGTCGATGGACACCGCCGCTCTGGCGGCGATCTCCTGGGCGAGGAGGAGATCGTCGTCGTCGAAGGGCGCGCCGCTCCCCGTACGGAGGAACTGGACGAGGCCCAGCGTCTCCCCGCGGGCCACCAGGGGGAGGAGGAGGGCTGAGTGGAACCCGTCACCACCTGCGAGGCCCCCGCTCGCTCCGCCACGGCGCAGAACGGGCGTGCCGGTCGCCAGTGCGCGGGCCGGCTCCGAATCGGCGGGGTAGCTGTGTGTTCGTCCGATCCGTACGGGAAGCTCCGTGGCGTCGCCGCCCGGTACGGATCGCCGGGCGACGCGACGGAGCGACGGCGGGGTCGACGGCGGCGAGACGTCCTCGTCGTCGAGGACGGAGGAGACGAGGTCGACGGCGACGAGGTCGGCGAAGCCGTCGGCGCCGACGTCCGCCAGCTCCTGCGCGGTGCGGTCGATGTCCAGTGTGGTCCCGATCCGGCGACCGGCCTCGTTGGCCAGCAGGAGCCGCCGTTGCAGCCGGCGGTCGCGTTCCTCCTGGTAGGCCGCGACCACGTGTGCGGAACTGCGGTCCACGTAACCGAACCCCGCCGCCATCAGGCGCAGTGCCGCGGCGTTGACCAGCTCGGGATCGTCGGTGAGCGTGAGGACCTCGGTCTGGACCAGCTGGAGCAGGGCGACGTGGCCGAGCCGGTAGCCGCGCAGAAGCGTGCTGATCGGGACCCCGCTCCGGGCGAGCCTGCGGGCGAGCTCCAGGGACTGCGGCGGCGGCGCGGCCTCCGCGGCGTCGGCGCCGTGTTCCAGCAGGTCCAGGAACGCGACGACGTGCCCGGCCGTCTCCTCGGCCACGAGATCCGCGACCTCGTCGTACCCCCATGGCTCGGACAGCTCGCCGCGGGTGTACCGCAGCAGGGTCTCGACCGATTCCTCCGTCCGCGGCCTGAGCTGCTGGGCCAGACGGTGGAGGAGGGTGTCGACATCGGTCCTCATAAGGGCATTGTCCGGAAGCGGAAGGACCCGTGCCACCGGGTGAGCGGGGAGCGGGGCGTCGGAGACGACGGACGGTTCGCGGTCACCCATGCCTCAGCTCGGAGCGGCGCCGCGCCGGGCGTTCCGTCGGCTCCCGTTGATCAGGTCGTTGAAGCGGTCGACCGTCCAGATGGTCCGCAGTCCCACGGCGCCCATCATCAGCGGGCGGGGGAAGTCGGGCTTCTCCGCCCAGAGCGTCTTCAGGTCCTCGTGCTGCCGGCCGTCCACGATCAGGTCCGCGATGAGGGAGCCGACGTAGGGAACCTGGGCGAGGCCGTGTCCGTTGCAGGCGACCGAGTAGTAGACGCCGTCGCGGGTCGTGCCGGCGACCGGGAGCCAGGACGGGGTGATCGCGATCCATCCGCCCCAGGCCCGGGCGGCCCCGACGTCGGCGAGTGCGGGGAAGCGCCTTTCGAAGGCGCGCGCGAGTTCGGCGACGACGGCCTCGTCCGGCTTCCTCGGAGGGAGGGGACAGGTCCTGCCCCGCTGGAGCCGGCGGACCCCGAACACGATGGTGTCGCGCGAGGTCAGCCGGTAGTTCTCCATGATGTTGTGCTGGGTCACCACACCCGACCGGCTGGTCCATCCCAGTGCGGCCAGGCGGTCGGGGTCGATCGGCTCGGTCTCCACCTCGCTGACCCAGATCGGCACGGAGAGCCGCTTCGGGGTGATGGCCAGGTCGCCGCCGAAGGCGTTCGTCGCGAGCACGGCCTTCCGCGCGCGCACCTCGCCCCCGGGTGTGCTGATCACCACGTGACCGTCGGTCGGGCGGACCTCGGAGACCCGCGTCCGCTCGAAGACCCGGGCGCCGGACGCGAGGACGGCACGGCGGATGCCGAGGCTGAACTTGCCCGGATTCATCATTCCGCCGACGGACTCGCGCATGCCGCCGAGGAATCCGCGCGGGATGCCGAGCTCCGCGCTCGTACCGAGCTCGACGTCCGCGCCGGCCTTGCGCAGGAGCTTCGTCACACGGCGCACGCGGCCCATCTGCCCGCGGGACACGGCGGCGCAGACGTTGCCCGTGGCCTCGTAGTCGCAGTCGATGGCCAGGCGCTCGATCAGCCGCTCCAAGAAGTGCGCGGAGTTCTCCGCGAACCGGACGATGCCGGGGAACCTCTTGGGGTAGAGCATGCTCAGGAGCTGGATGTCGCCCCCCGGGGCGCCCGCCACCTGCCCGGCGTTGCGCGAGGCGGAGCCGTGCCCGCAGAACTCCGCCTCCAGCAGCACCACGTCCCGGCCGCGGTCGGCCAGTCGCAGGGCGGTCGACATGCCCGCCAGGCCGCCGCCGATGACCGCGACCTCGCAGGTGACGTCGTCGTCCAGGGTGGGCCGGACGTCGCCAGGAGGGTCGATCCACCCGGTGAAGGTGGTGTATTCGACGTGGTCCGTCTTCATCTCGCTGCTCCTCCTGGGCGGTGACGGGTACGACGGCGGCTGAGGGGTGGGACCGCCTCGGGTGGTCCGGGGTTCGTGGGAGCTTCAGACGAGCCGGCGCTTGAGGATCTTGCCGGTCGAGGTCATCGGCAGGCTCGACACGAGTTCGACGACGCGGGGGTACTTGTAGGAGGCCATCTGCTCCCTGCTCCAGGCGACGAGCTCGTCGGCGGTGACGACGGCGTCCTTCGCGGGGATCACGAAAGCCTTGATCTCTTCGCCGTGGCTGTCGTGCGGGACACCGACCACCGCCGCCAGACTCACCGCGGGATGGGTGAGCAGCACCTCCTCGATCTCACGGGGGTAGACGTTGTAACCCCCACGGATGATGAGGTCCTTCGCGCGGTCGACGATGGAGTAGAAGCCGTCCTCGTCGCGCCGCGCGAGGTCTCCGGTGCGGAACCAGCCGTCGCGGATCACCTCGGCCGTCTCCTCCGGGCGGTTGTAGTAGCCCTTCATGACGTTGTGACCTCTGATCGCGATCTCGCCGATCTCCCCGGCCCGGGTGACCTCCGTCCAGTCCGGCCGGATCAGCTTCAGCTCCACGCCCCAGATCGGGACGCCGATCGAGCCCGGCCGGGGTGCGAGCCGGGGATCGCTGAACGTGGCCACGGGCGACGTCTCGGACAGCCCGTACCCTTCGAGCACGGTGATGCCGAGGCGCTGCTCGACCTGGTGGAGGATCTCGACCGGCAGGGCCGCGCCGCCGGAGATCCCGATCCGCAGGTTCCCGGCGATGCGGTGGACGTCGACGTCCTCGGTGAGGGCGTCGAGCAGCCCCCACCACATGGTCGGAACACCCGCGAAGAACGTGATGGTCTCGCGGCTCATCAGCTCGACCACCTCACGCGCGGCGAAGCGCGGCACGAGGTACAAGGTGGCAGCGACCGAGAACCCGGCGTGCATCTGCACCGTCGCGCCGAAGGTGTGGAAGAGGGGGAGGCACACCACGTGGCTATCGGTGGCGGGCTCGTTGCGGAACAGCCGGTTGTCGGCCAGCACGTTCATCATGATGTTCGCGTGGGAGAGCTCGGCTCCCTTGGGCCGCCCCGTCGTCCCCGAGGTGTACAGGATCACCGCGGTGTCGTTCGGCTCGGTGACCACCGGTGCGAACGCGGTGCTCATGCCGGCGAGAGCCCGGCCGAGCGTCTCGGCGCCGGCGATCGGGCAGGGAGCCTCCGGGTCGGCGGTGATGACGAAGAAGTGCTCGACCGTTCCGGCCTCCTGGTATCCGGCATGGCCCTCCGCGGCCATGGCCAGCTCAGGGGTCCCCTCGAAGCAGAAGTACGCCGAGACGTCCGCGTCGGCCAGGTGGTAGGCGATCTCGCGGCCCTTGAGCAGGACGTTGAGCGGCACCACGACCGCCCCCGCCTTGAGCACGCCGTAGTAGACGATGGGGAAGGCGGGGAGGTTGGGGCAGCTGAGGGCGACCTTGTCGCCGGGCCGGATACCCCGGGACACCAGCAGGTTGGCGACCTGGTTCGCCGCCTCGTCCACCTGTCGGTACGACAGCCGGTGCGGGCCGAGCACGAGCGCGTCCCGGTCCGGGAACGTGCGGGCGGAGTCTTCGAGGAGGATCGAGAGGTTGAGCAT
Source organism: Streptomyces sp. NPDC058955 (assembly GCF_042741435.1). Lineage (NCBI taxonomy): Bacteria > Bacillati > Actinomycetota > Actinomycetes > Kitasatosporales > Streptomycetaceae > Streptomyces > Streptomyces sp. NPDC058955. The sequence continues at coordinate 26,443 of NZ_JBHYKM010000039.1, forward strand.
GAGGGTTCTCCAGCGGCTCTGGGTGTGCGTCGGGTGATCTCGACGGCTGGGTCCGGAGACGTCAGCCCTCAGCCGCTGCGTCCTTCACCCGTGTTCGGTCCATGGCAGCGGCTCGTTTCACGGGCTTTTCACAGCGGAAGGTCCGGCGCGTCCACACCGACGACCCGGTCCCCGCAGAACACGCGCACCGACTCGGCCGGGCCGTGACCGCCGATGCCGGACGGCCCCCAGAAGCTCTGCGCGGAATCGTCGCCGAGATCGGCGATCTTCGCGCCGTTGACCCGCACCTCGCCGGCCAGGACCCGCGAGCCGACGTCGATGGCGCGTTCGGTGTCGCCGCCGAACACGTAGGCGTCGAGTCCCGAGGGGTGGGCGTTCGCGACGCGCAGCGCCTCCTCGTCGGAGTCGACGGCGTGCACGGAGACGAGGGGGCCGAACAACTCCGCGGTGGCCTTCGCCGGGTCGGCCCCGGCGGCGACGGCCGGTGAGAGGAAGAAGCCGTCGAGCTCGGGCAGCCGGGCCGACTGGTGGATGGTGGCTCCCAGGGCGCGCAGTCCCTCGATCCGGCTCCGCAGGGTCGCGAAGTGCGGCGCGTTCGAGATCGGGCCGAGCTCGGCGCCCTCGTCGAGCGAATGACCGACCACGACCTTGGAGATGCGCTCGGTCAGCGCTTCGACCAGCGGCCCCACCAGGCGTCTGGGCGCGAGGACCTTGCCCGGTCCCTCGCACCACTGGCCGTTCAGCTTGGTCATGCCCTCGAAGATCCCGTCGGCGGCGACCTCGACGTCGGCGTCGTCGAGGACGAGCACGGGGTTGTTGCCGCCGAGCTCCAGCTGGAGGACCTTGAAGTCCTCCGCGCCGGCCCGGGCGATCGCGCGGCCGGCCGCCGGACCGCCGGTGAAGGACACGACCTTGACGCGCGGGTCACCGGTCAGCGCGGCGCCCACGTCGCCCCGGCCGTGCACGAGCTGCAGGGCACCGGCGGGCAGCCCGGCCTCGACGAAGCACTCGACGACGATCTGCGCGCTGCCCGGAGCGTGCTCCGACGGCTTGAGGATCACCGGGCAGCCGGCCGCGACCGCGCTCACGACCTTCGCCGCCGGGATGAAGCTCGGCCCGTTCCACGGCGTGAGGATCGCGGCCGGTCCCCACGGAACCTTGTACAGGCGGACGTCACGGCCACCCGCCGCCAGCGCCCGTACCCGGGGAATGCTCCGCAGCTCCGCCGCCGTCGCCCGGATCCTGGCGGGCAGGAACGCCGCCACCTTCCGGGTGACGCCGATCGGTACGCCGCTGGTCAGGGAGTCGGTGCGCGCGATGTCCTCGACCCGGGCCTCCGCGAGCGCGGCGACGCGTTCGAGGGTGTCCGCGCGCTCCTGGCGGGCCTCGTCGTCCCAGCGGCCGACGCCGTACACCCGCTCGGCGTGCTTCAGAGCCCGTTCGACGTCGCCGGGTCCCGTCGTGACCGTGCGGTGCACCGGTTCCCGAGTGTTCGGGTCGACGTTCCACTCGCCCGGGACCGTCTCGCACTCGCTCCAGGCATCCGCGATGTAGTTCAGCGGTTGGGGAACCGCCGTCTTGCCGTTCGACATGTCAGTCACCTCTGCATCCGTGGTCGGTCAGGCCTGGAGGTCGACGACGATGCGCGTCACGTCACCGCTCCTCATCGCCTTGAACCCCTTGTTGATCTCGCCGAACGGGATCACCTGCGTGACCATCTCGTCGAGCAGCAGCCGCCCCTGCTGGTACAGGCGCGCGAGCTGGGTGATGTCCTGGCGCACCTGACCCGAGCCCATGTACGAGCCGATGAGGCGCTTCTCGCCGAAGAAGAAGTCCGACGCGGGCACCGTGAGCTCGGTGCCTTCCGGGGCGATGCCCACCAGGCACGCGGTGCCGGTCGGCCGCAGCACCGCGAGTGCCGTGGCCGCGGTGCGCGCCGAGCCGACGGCCTCGAAGGAGTAGTCGACCCCCTCGCCCAAGAGAGACCGCACCTCTGCGGCGACGTCCTCGACGCCGCCGTTGACGACATGGGTCGCCCCGTAGCCGCGCGCGGCCTCCAGTCGTGCCTCGTCCAGGTCGATCGCGACGACCGCCGATGCCCCTGCCAGCCTGGCTCCCTGGATGACGGCCGACCCGACACCGCCGCAGCCGATCACTGCGACCGTGCTTCCCGGACGTACCTGGGCACCGCGGAAGACGGCGCCGACGCCGGTGATGACGCAGCACGCCAGGAGGCACCCCACGTGGAGCGGCACCGCGTCGTCCAGCTTCACCAGGGCGTTCTCCCGCATGAGCGTGTGGCGCGAGAAGGCGCCGACGTCGCCGAGCCGCTCGACCGGTCCGCCGTCCGTCAGTCGGAACGCGGGGCGCGGGCGACGCCGGACCTCCGCCACACGCTGACACTGGGTCGACCGGCCGGCCTCGCAGTTGGCGCACAGGCCGCACGACGGCGTCAGCGCCCCGACCACGCGGTCGCCGACGCGCAGTGCGGTCACGGCCGAGCCGATCGCCTCCACCACCCCCGCCACCTCGTGCCCCACCACCACGGGCAGGCCGGTCGGCACGGTGCCGGTCATGTAGTGCAGGTCGCTGTGGCACAGGCCCACGTGCGTGACCGCGACGCGCACCTCGTCGGGCTCGGGGTCGTCCACCTGGATCGTGGTCAGCTCAAGCGGTTCGTTCACCGCGGTGAGTACCGCGGCCTCTGTCTCGATCACGTCGTCTCCTCTGTCGTTCTTCAGGGAAGGGCCGTTCCGGCCCCTGTGGCGCAGCTATTCCCGTGCGTCCTTGGCGGTCCAGAAGCCCTCGATGCCGGCGCTGAACACCCCGCTCTCCCAGGTCTTCCGGGCGGCGTCGTCCTCCCGGGCGAAGGCCTGCTCGATCTCGTCGAGACGCGGCCGCAGGAGCGCCAGGTGGAGCGCCGTCGTGTTGTTCTCCGGCGTCCACTCGACGACCAGGTCGACGGCGCGGTCGAGCAGTTCGTCGGGCGCGACGATCTCGTCCAGGAGGCCGATCCGCAGGGCCTCCTCGGCTCCGATCCGCGGCGAGCCGAGGACCGTGCGCACCGCGTGGTTCCGGACGATCCGGGGCAGCAGCAGGCTCGACGCGTTCGAGATCGTGATGCCGCGGCCGTTCTCCGGCTGGTAGTACTCCGTCGCCGGGGTTCCGATCCGCGCGTCGCAGCAGAGGGTGATCTCCGAGGCCCCGCCCACCGCCAGGCCGTTCACCGCCGCGATGACGGGCACCCGCGTCTGGACGATGGCCCGGGTGATGTCGTGGAAGCTCTCGAAGGCCGTACGGAGCTCCGCGTACGAGGTGGGCACGGACCGGAGGTCCTCGCCCGCGGAGAAGGCCCGGCCCTCGCCCGTCAGGACGATCCCGCGCACGTTCTCGCCGGTGCCCGCCTCCCGGACGGCGCTCGCCAGCCGCAGCCGCGTGGCGACGTCCAGGGCGTTCAGCTTCTCCGGACGGCGCAGGGTCAGGACCGCCACGCCTCGGACGACGTCGATGCCGAGGAAGTCCGTGGGCGCGGCGAACCCGCCGCCGGTCCCGCGCCGGCCGCCCAAATCGAAGGTGATGCCGGGCTCCGCCTCGGCGCGGGCCTTGAGCGCTGGTTTGGACACGCGCTCGGAGGGCGTCCGCGGGAAGTCGGCGACGAACTCGACGTAGCGCGGGACCTTGAAGCGGGCGAGCTGACGGCCGGCCCGGTCGACGATCCGCGCGGCGGTCGTACGGTCCGCCGCCACCCCGGCGGACAACTGGACGAATGCCTTGACCTCCTCCCCGAGGATCTCGTCGGGTTCGGCGACGACGGCGGCGGCCGTGACCTCCCCGTCACGTTCGAGGGCGGCCTCGACCTCGGCGCTCGCGATGTTCTCGCCGCCCCGGCGCACCATGTCCTTGATCCGGCCGACCAGCCGGATGCCGCCGTCCGGCCGGCGGACGACGACGTCGCCGGTGTGCAGCCAGCCGTCCCGCAGCACCCGGGCGGTGTCCTCCGGCCGGTTCCAGTAGCCGCGCATCATCGGCTCGCCCGAGACGATCAGCTCTCCGGGCTCGCCGTCGGGGAGATCGCCCCCCTGCGGATCGACCACACGGACCCGCTTCGTCGGCACCGGAACCCCGAGGTTCCCGCTCCCGACGCAGCTCGTGTCCCCGACGGGACCGAACAGGTCGACGCCGGACTCGGTCATGCCGTAGATCTCCCGCCAGGGCGCGCCCCAGCGTTCCTCCAGCTGGGCGTGGATCCCGGTCGGGATGCCCGAACAGAGCACCAGACGCAGCTGGTTGTCCAGGTCGTCGGGGCCCGGCGGTTGCTTGAAGAGCAGCGTCGGCATGGATCCGAGGACGTAGAAGAACGTCGCTCGATGGCGGCGGACATCGGCGAAGAAGCCCGACGCGGAGAAGCGCGGCAGGACGACCAGCGGGGCCCCGACCGTCAGGGCGAGCGCGGTGTTCCACTGCGGATCCATGTAGGAGAACGGCTGGGCGGTGAGCAGGACGTCGTCGGGCCCGAGGCCGGTCCCCGCGGCGCAGGTCCAGCCCAGCCGCACCCAGTAGTCGTGGGTGAGCATGCAGGCCTTGGGGAAACCGGTGGTGCCGGACGTGTACTGCAGGTTCGCCAGGGTCCCGGCGGTGGGACGCATCGCCGGAGCGGTCGCCGGGAAGGCCGCGGACCCGTCGTCGGCGACGTCGACGACGCAGAGATGCGTCAAGTCGGCCTCGGCGTCGACGACCTCCTTCAGGAGGCCCACCCGCTCGTGGTCGGTGAACACGACCCGGGCTCCCGAGTCCCGCAGGAGAAAGGTGAGGTCCGCCCGCTTGTACGAGGAGTTGACCGGTACCGCCACGGCGCCGGCCTTCAGCGCGGAGAGCCACACGACCGGCCAGTGCACGACGTTCGGGAGCATGATCGCGACACGATCACCCGGCTGGACGCCGTCGACCTCGATCAGCCGGTGCGCCAGCCTGGAGGTCCAGGCGTCGATCTCCGCGAAGGTCCACGACGCGTCCTCGAAACGGAGGAACTCACGGTCAGGTGATCGCCGCGTCCGTTCCGTCAGCAATTCGGTCAGCGTCGCGATGGGCGGGGCCTCTCCCATCCGCTCGGGCCTGACGGCCGGCTGAGGACGGCGAGAAGTCACGTCTTCCTCCCGCTGAGGTGTTTCTTTCACGACCACGGCTGCTTTCTCTGCATGGGACGTCGTCCGTCGTTTCGCCGCCTTGAACGCGGATGGTCAGGCGTCGGCTCGGCTCGGCTCGCGCAGGTCCGGTTCGGCACCGACTGACTCGTTGTGGCGGTGCAGGGCGCGGTAGGCGAAGTAGTAGGTGAACATCTGGAAGCCCCAGGTGCTCAGCGCGCCGATGTAGAAGAGGGTGTGGGCCTCGTCGTCGCCCGGAATGTGGACGAAGTCGTACGTCCACGCGATGACGCAGCCGGCGGCGGTCGCCAGCGCCGCGCCGACGGCCCACCCCTTCGCGCCGATCGCCCAGAGGCGCTTCGAGAAATAGATCAGGAACAGGGTGGTCAGGACGTTGACGGCGATCAGGAAGATCGCGACCCCCGTGCCGAGCCGCTCGCCGAAGAGCAGCAGAGCGAGGCCGACCGCGGTGGCGAACGCGAACACCCCGACGTCCGTCCCCACGGACGGCTTGTACCGGTGCGTCACGCGCATCAGGCCCAGGACGAGAATCAGCGTGATGCCGACCGACCGTGAGAACTGATCGAAGAAGAAGGCCAGGGTGTACATCGGGCTTTCCTCGGTGGACCCCACGGCCGCGTAGACGAAGAAGTTCGACCCGGAGGTGGCGACGATGATCCATTCGAGGCCGAGAAGATAGTTCCCGTAGTTCCGGATGAACTTCCACCCGAAGGTGAATCCGACAGCGATCATCCAGACGTCGGCGAGCAGGAAAAGCAGTTCTCTGAGTGCCATTTTCCTCGGTTCCTTGAGGTCTCTTCGGTATCCGGATCTCCGCCGAAGGCTGCGAGCCGGGGTGTCGTCCCACGGGGCCCGGGCCGGGCGATTCGAACGAGTCAGAACGTGGCGAGCGGTCCGCCGCCGCTCGCCGGGCGCAGATGGCTGCCGGCGAGCCCTCGTCGTGTGGGCTGATGGCCGCACGGGGTTTTCGCGAGGGGTGGGAGCCATGCTTCTTGATTACGGTCGTACGATCAAGTCATATGACCAACTATTTTGCGGAAGGGCGGCGTGCGGGTCGATATGGACATACCGCCTGGTAACCTGGACGCTGACTTGATCAATCGTCCAACTTCACCAGGGGGTAGATGTGGCACGCGTACCGGCGGCCGAGCGGCGGGACGAGCTGGTGAACGCCGCCATCCGGGTGATCGCGAGCCGCGGCGTCGACGGTGCCACGACCCGCCGGATCGCCGAACAGGCGAACGCTCCGCTTGCGACCCTCCACTACTGCTTCCAGACCAAGGAGCTGCTGTTCACGGCCGTCTTCGAGAGGCTGACGGAGCGGTACCGCGAGGTTCTGATCGAGAACGACGTGCACGGCGACCTGGTCGTGACCGCGCGTGCGATGCTCCGGGGCGTCCTCGACTGGTATCTGGAGTCCGACCCGGAATTCGCGTCCGCGAGCTTCGAGCTGATCAGCTGGGCGCAGCGCCAGGAAGAGCATCCGGCGGTGACCGTCTACAACGAGGCGTTCAACGTGGTGCGATCGATCCTCGCGAGAGCGGCCGCCGGACAGAACGTCCCGCCCGAGACGATCGACGAGATCGGCTATGTCATCGGCACCCTTTCCGATGGGTTCGTCGTGAACTGGTTGACGTACGGCGACCGTTCCCGGGCCGCGCAGCAGGCGCAGACCGTCGTCGACGTGTTCGACGCGTGGCTGGCCGTGAAGCTCGCCTGAGCGCTGTCCGCGCCGTGCCCCGCCCGGACCCGAGTGCGTCATCCGTCGGCGCGCACTCGGGCCGGCCCCTCACAGGCGTTTGAGAGCTTCCTCGACGATCCACGTCATCGTCGGATCGTCGCTCTCCATCCATTCGGGGTGCCACTGGACTCCCAGCACCGGTGCGTCCGGAAGCTCCACCGCCTCGACCACTCCGTCGGCCGTCCGGCCCGTGACGAGGAGCCCCGTGCCACAGCGGTCGACGGCCTGGTGGTGCCACGAGTTGGTGACGGCCCGCGCTCCGAAGAGTCCCGCCACGATCGAGCCGGCCTCGAAGGTCACGAGGTGATTGTCCGTGCCGTCGGTGAGAGCGGCCTCCTGCGACAGGTGCCGCACCTCACCGGGCGGAAGATCGGCGACGAGCGTGCCGCCGAGCGCGACGTTGAGGACCTGCATGCCCCGGCACACGGCGAGCACCGGGATCCCGCGGTCGAGCGCGGCGCGCACGAGCACCAGCTCGTACGCGTCCCGCTCCGCGTCGTGGACCATCGGGTCCGTGCGGGGGTCGACGTCGCGCACCACGGAGGTGTCCCCTCCCCAGCACGCCGGGTGCAGATCCTGCCCTCCGGTGACGACCACGCCGGCCAGCCAGTGGCAGACCGCCTCCGCGTCCGTCTCGTACGAGAGGTGCACGGGGAGGCCGCCGGCCCGCGCGATCCGGATCGCGTAGTCGGCCATGTAGCTGTCGGCACAGCGATCGCCGTACCGCCGGTCCGCTCCCTTGATGAGGTCCAGCCGGATCCGCCGGCCGGTGATGCCGATCAGCGGCCGTACCGCGACCGACCCCTCGCCCGCGGCGCTCACGGCAGCTCGAAGTAGCGGGCGGACTCCCACGCGGAGAGCTCGGCGGACGGATCGCCGCCCGCGGTGTGGAACTGCATCCACTCCCACCAGCGCGAACCGATCCAGTAGTCGACGAACTCGGAGCCGAGGAGGTCGCGCAGGATCGGGTCCGCTTCGAGGGCGGCGGCGGCCTTCGTGATGGTGTCCGGCAGCCGGGTGATCTCCCCGGGCGGCATGCACCAGGCCATCTCCGCGACCGGCTCCGGCGGTTCGATCTCGCGCTCCAGACCCGCGATCACACCGGCCAGCACACCGGCGAGCGCGAGGTACAGGTTGGCGTCGGCGCCGGGGACCCGGTACTCCAGGCGGGAGTACGACGGGTGGCCGCACACCGCCCGGATCGCGGTGGTCTTGTTGCTGATGCCCCAGGTGGCGGTGACCGGCGGGCCGCTGAGGTCCACCAGGCGTCGGTACGAGGTGATCTGCGGGAGCACGATCGAGGTGTTGCCCTCGATCGTCGCGAGCAGGCCGCCGACGGCGTGGCGCATCGTCTCCGACGGCCCCTCCTGCGCGTAGAACGCGTTGACGCCGTCGCGCTGGAGGGACAGGTTGATGTGCGAGGCCTGCCCGTAGCCCGCGGTGGGCCGGGCCATGAAGGTGACCGTGCGGCCGAGGTCGAACGCGACCTCGCGCATGATCTGGCGGGTCCGTGCCCAGGCGTCACCGACCGCGAGCGGGTCGGCGGGAGCCAGATTGATCTCGATCTGTCCGGCGGCGTCCTCGTCGCTCCATGCCTCCCACTCGATGCCGACCGCGTCGAGCCGCTGGGCGACGGCGTCCATGTAGCCGGTCCAGTCCTTCGACTTCGCCAGGTGGTAGCCCGTCCCCGCGTTTCCTCCGAGCGGTGTCAGGCCCTGGTATCCCCGTGAGCGGGCCTCGTGGACGGACTCCTCGAAGACGGTCGCCTCGATCTCGACGGCGACGGTCGCGGTGAAGCCGAGCGAGGCGAGCCGCGAGGTCATCTTCTTCGTCAGATTGCGCGGACAGATCGGGACCGGCGTGCCGTCCTTCAGCCAGTAGTCGCCGATGACGGCCTGGCGCCCCGGCTCCCACTCGACCAGCGTCGACATGTCGGGACGGAAGTAGACGTCGTTCAGGTGCCCGCGCCAGTCGGGGAAGACGAACCCGAGGACCGGCGCGTTGCCGAGGTCGAGCCCGAAGAGGAGATCGGCGAAGGCGAAACCCGAGTCCATGCCGGAGGCGAACTTCTTCGGGGTCAGCGTCTTGCCGAGGAACGAGCCCTCGTGGTTCGTCGCCTCCAGTCGAACGGCCCGAACGGCCTCCTCGCTGCGGTCGACGCCGTGGGCGGGCAGGGTGAGTTCAGACATCGAAACGAACCTTCCAGGAAGCGCCGACCATGACCGACAGCTGGGACATGGTGCCTTGGATGCCGAGCGCACCCGTGGAGAGCACGGCGAGCAGGTCGTCGGCTCCGGAGAACACGCCGGCGAGCGCCTCGGGGGCTCCGGCGATCAGGTAGTGCGTCGCGCCCTCGCCGAGCACGGCCTGCTCCAGGCCGTCGGGGCCCTCGGTGACCGCGATGAGCACGTCCGGAATTCCCGGCACGGAGCGCGCGGCACTCCAGAAGTGCGCGGCCGCCGTCCGCCAGTCCGGCACCGGCGGCGACAGCGCGAGCAGCGCGTCCGCGGCGAGCTCGGCGTCGCCCGAGGGGGCGGAGACGGGGGCGAACCGGGCGTTCAGGTCGACGGTGATCGTGACATCGGGTTCGACGAGGACTCCGCTGGAGACCGCGACGCCGTCGCCGAAGGTGATCGTCGCCGCCTGGGGCGTGTCATGGGACCGGATCGCCACCGTCGCGGCCGGCCTACGCAGCACCGGGAGCGCGTGCCCCGCACGGGCGGAGTCACGCAGGGTGCGGCCGATCAGCCGGACGAGAGGAGTCGCGTCGTCCTCGATCCTTACGTCGACCTCGGTTGCCGCTGGTGCGCCGGGCGCCGCGGGAGCCGTCGTGGTTTCGGTCATCCGTCGGTCCTTTCGACTTCGGGAGATCACATGCGCCGTTCATCGGCTGCTTCGGATCTCGGATGGACCGTGATCGTCATGGTCAATTGACTAGATCAGGTGACTAGGATGGTGGGGTACAGGTCGCGACCTGTCAATGACTTCGGAGAGGCCACACAGTGAATGAAGCGAAGCCCCCGTACTGGGAGCGGCTGGACCCCGATGCGCGGTCGGTAGCGCGATTCATCGCCGAGACCCTCAGGAAACCCGTACGTGAACTGGGCGCCGAAGTGGCGCGGAAAACCCTGGCGACACCCCCGCCCGAAAGGACGCTCACCCCTCTCGACCAGGTCGAATCCCTGACCGTCGCCACCCGTTCCGGCGGGATCGGCGCACGCCTGTACCACCCGGACGGTCCGCCCCCGGGCGCCGGCCCACGGCCGACGCTGGTCTATCTGCACGGTGGCGGCTTCGTCCTGGGAACCCTCGACGGGGTGGACGAGGTCTGCCGCGCGATCGCCGCCCGATCGGGCTGGGCGGTGTTCTCGCTGGAGTACCGACTCGCGCCGGAGAATCCCTATCCCGCGGCGCTGGACGACTGCTTCGACGCGTTCGCCTGGCTGCGACGGTCGGCCCCGGGCCTCGGCCTCGATCCGGACACGATCGCCGTGGGGGGTGATTCGGCGGGAGGCGGTCTCGCTGCCGCGCTGTGCCTCAAGCTCCGCGATCTCGGACTCGCCCGGGCTGTGTCGCAGGTGCTGGTCTACCCCGCCGTCGACGGCACGTTCGCCAGCCCGTCCTGGACGGAGTTCGCCGACGCGCCCTTGCTGACCAGTAAGGATGCCCGCTGGTGTTGGGAGCAGTACATCGGCCCGGATCGCACCGGGGATGTCGACCACTACGCGGCCCCGATGCGCGCCGCGTCGTTGCGGGACCTCCCCCCGGCGCTCGTCCTCACCGCCGAGGTCGATCCGCTGCGCGACGACGCCGAGGCGTACGCCGAGAGGCTGCGGCGCGACGGCGTCGAGGTGACCCTGACCCGCTATGCGGGCGTGTTCCACGGCTTCTTCACGGAAGTGGGCGTGTTCGCCAAGACGGACGAGGCGGTTGCGCAGGTGGCGCGCCATCTGCGCGGCATGGCGGACGCCTGAGCGCGGGCGGCGGACAGGAACCCGATCGTCATTCGACTATTGACGGCAAGGGGACCCCTGGCTACATTCACCTGGTCATCTGACTAAGTCAAATGACTAGAACGTGCACGTCGATGCATCGAGGGGGTGTGGACCCCCGCCCAGGGCGAGGCCCTGACGGCCGGATGCCAGCCGCATTTCGACTAACCGAAGGCACACGCATGACCGAGACCGCTCCATCCACCGCCCCCGTCGTCGACCTCCTCTGCGTCGGCGCCGGGTTCTCCGGCCTGTACACGGCGTACAAGGCCGCCGAGAAGGGCTGGACCTTCGCCGGATTCGAAGCCGCGCCCGACGTCGGCGGCACCTGGTTCTGGAACACGTACCCCGGCGCGCGCTGCGACGTCGAGAGCGTCTACTACTCCTACTCGTTCAGTCAGGAGCTGCTGCAGGAGTGGACGTGGAGCGAGCGCTTCGCTCCCCAGGCCGAGATCCTGAGCTACATCCAGCACGTCGCCGACCGCTTCGACCTGCGCCGGCACTTCACCTTCGGCACCCGGGTGACCTCCGCGACCTGGCTCCCGGAAGCGCGGCTCTGGGAGGTGACCCTCGACTCCGGCGAGACCCGGCGGGGCCGCCACCTGCTCGCCGCCTCGGGCGGCCTTTCGGCGCCCAAGGACTTCGACGTGCCGGGCCTGGAGAACTTCACCGGGACCACGGTCTCGACGAGCCGGTGGAACATTCCGCTGAGCGATCTGGCGGGCAAGCGCGTCGCCGTGATCGGCACCGGGTCGTCCGCCGTCCAGTGCATTCCGCTCATCGCCGAGGTGGCCAAGCACCTCACCGTGTTCCAGCGCACCCCCAACTACGTGTTCCCCGCCCGGAATACCCCGCTGTCGGCGGAGTACGTCGACGAGATCAAGAGCAACTACGCGGCGATCCGCGAGGAGTGCCGCCACTCGCTCGGCGGCATTCCCGACCGCATTCCGGACGCCGCCGCGTTCGACGTCTCCGACGAGGAACGGCGCGAGCGCTACGAACGGGCCTACCAGCGCAGCGGATTCAACGGCGTCGGCGGCGAGTTCTCCGACCTCCTGACCGACGCGAGGGCCAACGAGACCGCGGCCGAGTTCGTCCGCGAGAAGATCCGCCAGATCGTCCGCGACCCGAAGACCGCCGAGCTTCTCGAACCCCGCTTCCACCCGCTCGGCGCCAAGCGCAGCTGCTTCGGCACCGACTACTACGAGACCTTCAACCGCCCCAACGTCTCGGTGGTCTCCCTTCGTGACGAGCCCATCGAAACCATGACGAGCGACAGCATCGTCACGCACGCCGGCTCCCACGAGGTCGACGCCATCGTCCTGGCGATCGGATTCGACGCCTTCACCGGCCCGCTGTACGCGCTCGGCGTCTCCACCCCTGAGACCGGCCGACTGCAGGACGCGTGGAGCGACGGAGTCCGGACCTACCTGGGCGTCATGACCGCCGGGTTCCCCAACTTCTTCATGATCGCGGGACCGCAGAGCCCCGCGCTCGCGAGCAACGTCGTCGTCACGATCGAGCAGGCCGTGGACTGGATCACCGATCTGATCGGCCACGCGAAGGCCGGCGGTGCCGAGGTCATCGAGCCGACGGCCGAAGCCCAGGACGACTGGGTGAAGATCACCGAGGGAACGGTCGCCCAGACCCTCTACGCCACCACCGACTCCTGGTACCGGGGCTCGAACGTGACCGGCAAGCCGACGACCTTCCTCGGCTACGTGGGCGGGGTCGGCAAGTACCGCCGCATGTGTACCGAACTCGCCAAGCGCGGCTACCCGGGCATCGCGTTGGACGGCGAGACCGTAGCCCGCCGCCTCGGCCGTATCCACGAGGAGATCGCGTGAAGGTCGTACACCAGCGCTACGTCGCGTACTCCGAGGCGCATTACGCGGGGAACCTGGTCGACGGGGCCTTCGGTCTGAAGCTGTTCGGAGACGCCGGAACGCACCTGGCGATCACCCTCGACGGCCACGAGAGCCTGTTCGCCGGATACGCGTCGGTCGAGTTCCTCGCACCGGTTCGCGGCGGCGACGTCGTCGAGGCGGAAGCACGCCTGGCGGCGAAGGGGAGGCGGAGCCGGACCGTCGACTTCGAGCTGCGGATCATCTGCCGAGCCGTCGACGACAGCGGCCGGGCCGAGGTGCTGGCGGAGCCCATCGTGGCCACTCGGGCGCGAGGAACGGCGGTCATTCCGGCCGACGCGGCGACGACGGCACCGTGACCGCCTCGGGAGGAGGTGTCTGTCGGCGCTGAGCAGTCCGATCCGCGTGCCCCCCACGAGCGACCGGCCCGCAGTCGGCGGCGGGCCGGTCTCGGACCCCGCGGGTTGCGTACGACGGCGAAGTACGGGCGTCAGAACGAGCGCGCGCTGACACGTCATCCCCGGGTCTACTGTTTGCCCTCAGAGCGGCGACGGTCATGAAGAAGGAACCGCCATGGCCGTCAGGCTGATCTCGGACTCGTCTCCGTGATGCGTTTCGGCGTCCCGATGGCCGGCGACGGCTGGACAGCCGCGCCGTCGGCGGTGGTGGCGGTGACGTGCCTGGTGGTGCGGTTCCGCGCGGCCTCGGGCCGGAGGCGGGCAGCGAGCCGACTTCCGGAGCGGTCGACCGGCGACGGGCTGATGTGGCAGGTCGGTGGTGCGTAGGCGCACGTTGTCCGTGTGCGCGGACGGACCTGCCACATGCCTGATGGGCCATCAGGCAAGTCAGCATCGGGTCAGCATGAGTCCCCGTGCGTTCCGGGGCGATCGCCTCAACTGGCGCCGGTGCTAAGGGAAAGCCCAGGTGGGAAGCCGTCCAGCCCGACCGGAGCGATGTTCCTCACAAACATCGTTCGACACGTCCCGGTGTACAGTCGAGACCGCCCTTGACCTGCACAAAGCAGGCAGGGAGCCGTCTTCGAGGAGTCCCAAGTGCTGCGTACTCTGTTCAAGTCCAAGATCTGACTATTTGGCGTTGCCGCAGGTCAGGGGCATCATGTGCCCCCCTCAGGTCAGCAAACGGTCAGCATGCGTCCGCATGGTGTCCGCACTTGCTGACCTTCGACCCGCAGCAGGCGCCTGAGCATGATTCTTGGGCTGGATCGGATGGTTCGCGACATGGCCCGACAGCTCGCCCGCGGCATGGGCTCCTTCTTCAAGGACTGCGGCTGCGCCAAGCCCACCCGCTGCCCCCACCCCTACTCGATCCGTTTCCGCGACGCGCTCGGCAAGCAGCGCGAGGAGTCCGGATACGACACGCAGGACGACGCGATCGAACGCCTCACTCAGCTGTATGCGGAAAAGAAGACCACGGCTCCGTCCGTGGCGGCGGCCCGCCGTGAACTGGGCCAGCTGACGGTCGAGGAGTACGCCAAGCAGTGGCGGCCCCGGCAGCGCCGGATGACGGACTACTCCACCGGCGAGCACGTCGACAGCTCGATCAACGTGCACATCGTCCCCCGCCTGGGAGCGCGGAAGCTGAACTCGGTCACCCCGATGGTGATCGAACGCTTCCTGGACGAGATGGAGAACGACGGAGTCGGCCGGGGAAACCAGGTGAACATCTTCCGGGTCCTGAAGACCATCCTTCGGGATGCGTATGCCAAGGGAGCCATGGCGGACGACCCGGTGAAGGGGGTCCAGGAACCGGAGTATGTGCGCGAGCAGGTTGCCATCCCCTCTCTCGCCTACGTGACGAAAGCGCTGACGGTCGCCGACGAGGACCTCGCGCTGGAGATCGTCATGATGGCGGGATGCGGTCTGCGCAACGGTGAGGCGCGGGCGGTGAACGTCAACAACGTCGTGGCGCAGGACGTCTACCGGGTGCGAGAGCAGATCCACTCCAACACGCTGAGGCCGGCAAAGCTGAAGCACCGCAAGACGGGGGAGTTCCGGGAGGTACCCCTGCCGCGGTCGGTGCGGGAGGTGATCGAGCGGTACGCGGCCAAGCACGGCACCACGAAGGACGGCTACCTGCTGCGCGGCCCGGGCGGCTACTTCACCGAAGGCATGGAGCGACGCCGGGTGAAGAAGCTCTTCGCGGACCTGCCGCCGGAGGAGGGGGTGGGGATGTACGGCTTCCGGCACTACTTCGCCTCGAACGCCCTCGGCAACGGCATCCCCATCACTGACGTGGCGGAGTGGATGGGGCACAAGTCCATCGAGGAGACGTACCGCACGTACCGACACCTGATGCCGGGGAGCATCACCAAGGCCGCCCGTATTCTGGATGCCGGTCTCTGGGAAGCAGCGTGATACGCCTCGCGGAGCTGGCTCCTGAAATCGACGGAGAAAAGTCGGGGGGATCGATCGGACCGGGACGCGCGGAAGGCTACGGAGGGCTTCTCGGCTGTGTTGGCACAGCCGGTGTTGGCGTCCTGCCATTCGTCGGCGGGGGCCTGGAGGACTTCGTCATGAAGTTGTCCGGGGGTTGGCGCTGACCTGTGCTGACGCGGGTGAAGCCGCTCCTGACCTGTACGTATGAGTCTTTCAGCGTCTTTCAGCGGCGTGCCGCATCACGCGGTCGATTCTCCCCACGCGCTCCCCAGGGCCGTCGGCACTCCCCAGATTCTCCCCAGGAAGTGGCTTTGCGGCGGGTTATGCCGGCACGGGGCGTTACCCATTAGAGGTACCGTCAAGGGCATACTGAGTGACCTTGTGTAGCGCACGTCCGGACGCCGCACGACGCGCAAAAGTGGTCCGCCGTCAGCAGCGGAGAGCCGCCCTTCAGCCAGAAGGATATTCGGCTGGAGGGCGGCTTTCCGATGCGGGTCCCCGTGGAGTTCTGGCTGTGTTGACCGCGGCCGACGGTGTTTGGGCGCGACCCGTGATCGCAGCCTTGCGGGGAAATATGTGTGCAGTGCTTTACGTTGGGCTGAGGTGGACGTGCAGCGTCTAGTCGAGGCGAACGTGGAGGCGCTGTTGGGGGTCCCTTCCCTGGCGTCCGAGTACGGCACGGGGCCGGCTCACGCCGGCCGGATAAACTCGTTGGGACTCGATGCGAACGGGGGCTCCTGTCGTGATCGAGTACAAGCGCGGCACGGATGGGCGTGATCAATCAGGGGCTGTTCCACTTGAGCTGGCTCGTCGGTCATCGGGTCCAGTTCGAGCACCTGGTCCGTGAGCGCCTCGGGGCGACTGCCGCGGCTCAGGTGTTGTCGTGGCCTCGGTTGATCTGTGTGGCCGACGACTATACGCGCCACGACCTCCACACCGTGTGCGAGCACCGGCGCAGCATCGACCTGGTCCACTATCGCCTCTTCGGCAGGGGCCTGATCGGGCTTGAGACCTTGACGACGGCTGGGGCCAGCCGGTGCGGCGCACCAGGTACCGACGTCCTGCCGCGTCGTCCTGGACGCGGCAGGACGCTGGCCGCCTCGGAGGGCGGTCAGCGCCACGCGCCAGCGCATCGCTCACGGGCGCCTCAGACGCTGTACCAGAGGTAAGCGCCCTCACCGCCATTCGCCGTGGTGCCCAGGGCGTAGGTGAGGGATCCCTTGGAGGCGGCGAAGTACGACGTGCCGACATAGAACGTCGAACTGCTGGTGTTGAAGTACCCACGCACCTTGGCGTAGGTGCTGCCGGAACGCAAGGCGATGGTCGTGCAGTTCCCCGGGTACACGATCGTCGTGGCGAAGTTCGCCTGCTGCGGGAGTTCGGCGTACACCCGGTAGTTGCCGTACGCGCACAGCGTGAACTGGTACGGGACGGTGCTCGCGGCCGAAGACGTGCTGGGGGCCGCCAAGGTGAGGGCCACGGCCGAGACAGCCGCGGCAAGTCCAGTGAGAAACGTCTTTCGAAGGGTGCGAAGGCGCGACATGTGAACGGAGCCTCTCTCTGTGGTGCGAAGACACCTCGACGGTAGACACCACCCGTCGCATGGGCCACGAGTCCGGCGTTTCACTGCCCCTTCGGTCACGTCCTCGATCTGTGCGGACCTCCCCTGGTATGGGTTCCTTCACGGGACGCCAGTCACCGAACCACTTCCGGAGCGCACCGACGAGTCCTGGAGTGCCGCTGCCCACCCAGGCCACACGGCCGCCCGGGCGGAGGACGGACTCCGCGCTGCCCAGCTCCCAGCTCGCCGCCGGGTCGACGTCCGCGGTGAGGACGAGATCCTGCCAGGGCAGCACCGTCGGCGTACGGCGTTTCCGCCTCTCAGATCGAGCGCCAGCGCGTGCGCGGTGCGGAGAAGACCGGCGGTGACGTCCGGCCCCGCCGCGGCAGCGAGAAGGCGGGGAGGTATGCGGCGCCCGGCGAGGTAGTCTGCATCCACATCGAAGGCGTCTCGTATGAGTCCGCTGACATTCCGACGATGTGTCGTTGGACGTCCGGAACCCGCGCGCACGAGTCCATCCGGTCTTGGCCTCCGGAGGGGCTCCAGGATGCCTGAGGTCAGCAGGGGTTCGCTCATGACGTCGACTGGATCGATTTTCGGTCGTCCACACGCTCGGCTGTCGTCTGATCCAACGTGCGCGGCGGGGCTGAACGCCTGTGCCCCCGGGCGGCCTCGACCGTGCGTACGTCTCCGAGACCGAACTAGGCCAGGATCGCGAGCACCCGTGGATGGAACGCCGAGAGACCGAGGCACCCGCCGTGACTCGGACGACGGTGACATCCGCCAACCGGTCCACCTGTACGTCCCGTCCGCTGTCCACGAGGTGAGCGGGGGTGCCATGAGCCATGGAGACGTCGACGAGCTGGCGGGAGTTGTGTGAGTTCAGTGCCCGGCGACGATGAAGAGATCGGCGTCCTCCGCGAGGTTTCGTGCATCCCACCTGCCAGTTCTGCGCCGATCAGCAGGTTTCTTCGCTCGGCCGACCCATGATGTGGGGGAACCACCGACGCAGGAGGTCGGCCACGCGGGTCGTCCCGTCCACGGCTGGCGTGGTCTGTGCGAGTCACACCACCCGCCCCAGGTCTGCCATTTCGACAGACCCGGGGCGTTCGGTCCCGACACGACCTGAATCCTCTCGTGGGCGATTCCCAGAGCCCCACCACCTCGTCGTGACCCGGCTCGCCGATCAGCAGGATGTCGTAGCCGATGGACACGAATGCCCGGGCCTCACGGTGAACCTTCGAAACCGGAGGACACGTGGCATCCACGCCCCGCAGCCCGCGGTGCGCGGCGGCCTCGTGGGCGCCCGGCGCTACGCCGGGGGCCGAGAGGACGGCCACGGCCCCTCGGGCACATTGGCGCCCCGTGCGATGCCGGCGCCCGTTCGACGCTGACGACCGCCCCGGACACCCCGGCACAGAACCCGCTCAGCGTAGCCAGGAGCACGGTCCTTCTCTCATCTGAGTGCCGCCTTCCCGTGAAGTCCATCGTCTGTGCTCCTCGCTTCGTCACGAGTGGGGAGGAGCGAAGCACCGAGGCCCCGCGCCGGTACACCGGCATCGGGGCCGTGGTGCACGAAGGGACATCGCTACCACCCATGCAATCCTCGTTCTCGGCCGGTCGGCACTCGACATCGGGCCGGGTCGAGGCGCGCCCGCCATGCGCCAAGTGGACGCATCGCGTGTGTCGGCATCCGCACCACGGCGTGCCAAGCGCGGAAGAGGGGGGGGGGGGGGGGGGGCGCCCCCCCCCCCCCGCGCGGGCCCCACCAGCGCGAAACACAAGGCGCGCCCCACACCCAAGAGAAAAAAGCGCCCCCCACGCGCGAGG
>NZ_JBHYKM010000039.1:44999-64657 GCF_042741435.1 Streptomyces sp. NPDC058955
GCGCCCCCCCTCGCGCGCTCAGGGTCGGGGGGGGGGTCCGCCCCCCCCCCCGGGGCCCGGGGGGGGGGCGCGGGGGGGGGGGGCCCCCCCCCCCCCCCCCCTCGCTCGTCGCCGTAACAGCGGTACTACCAACCGGGCCAGACAATCATGAAAGGAACCTCCTCCCCGGAATCGCTATGGCATCCCGTTCTCTCGGAACTGATCCTCTTTCGAAACTCCTGCCGCTGGTGTTTCCACGTGTGCACTCCCGATAACCCGGCGTGAACAAACACTGAGCCTCTTTCATCTTGAACAGCTGTAGGTCAGCAGGGTGGGGAAGGTAGCGCTCGGGCCGTTCGCGGTGGCGGTAGCAGTACGGGGTGCGGAAGGCGGCGTCGGCGCCTTGGTAGGCGCGGCCGGCCAGGACGAGGGTCTGCCGGGTCACGCAGGCCTGGACGATGCCGTGGGCCCCAGCCGTGGTCAGATCACGGGCCGGCCCGGTGTCGCGCGGGAGAACCACAGCGGCGTGCCGTCGGGCCGGGCGATGACCTGCGCGTTCATGCCATGCCGGCGGTGCTTCATCAAGTGGTGCGGCTCTTCCGCCCGAACCCGGTCGACGGGAATCAGAGTGCCGTCGACGATGACGAGGTCTCCCTCACCGAGCCGATGAGGGCTTCGTGCAGGCCGGGTGCCCAGAAGACCAGAAACCCCCATGGCCTCGTCCACGCTCGAGAGCGGGTGTCACGAGCGAGCCAGGACAGCGGTCCGTATTCGAAAGCGAAAGGATCTAGCCATAGCCGGTACCTGTCCCTAGGTTGAGCCTATGATCGACATGGGCCTCCCCACCGGAACCGAGTTCGCCGATCTCGTTCCGGCGCTGCGCCAGGAACTGCCCTGGGCGTCCGTCGCCGTCCCCTCGTCGACGCGGCCCTGGAGCCCGCCCCTGGCCATCGACGTCTCGGCGGAGTCGGTCCTCGAGCTGTTGAGCGGATGGGCCCGGACGCAGCCCGATCGCATCGCTCTGGCCCACGGCGAACGGAGCCTCGACTACGGCGCGTTGGAGCTACGCACCACGCGACTGGCGCACGAGCTGCGCCTCGGCGGTGTCGAGCCGGGGCAGATCGTCCCGCTGACGATGGGTCGGGGCATCCCGTTCTTCGAGACCGCCATCGCTCTGTGGAAGCTCAGGGCCGGATTCCTCCCTGTCGACCCGGCGTGGCCCCGCCCCTGGCGAGAGAGCCTCGCGGTCCGGACGGGGTGCCCGGTGCACGTGACCGTCAGCACGACCCGTGAGGTGCCGGCCGGCACACGACGCATCGATGTGGACCTGCTCGACCTCGACGTGCCGGGTCCCGACCAGCCGTTCGATCCGGGGCCGACCACGGACGACGTCGCCTACGCCATGCGCACATCCGGTACTACGGGCGAACCGAAGGTGGTCGTGGTGGAGCACCGAGGCCTCGCACACCTGATCGCCGCCCAACGTGTCGCACTCGCCGGAATGGACGGCTCGGCCACCGTGCTCCAGTACTGCAGTCCCTACTTCGACTCCATGATCTTCGAATGGGGCATGGCTCTGGGAAGCGGGGGCCGACTGGAGATCGTCGACCCGCACCACTTCGCGACACTGTCCGAGCGGGAGCGCCACCGGATCACCCATGCCTGCCTGCCCGCGGTCGTCATCCGGACCCTCACGCCGGCCGACCTCCCGAACCTGCGGGTCATGGTCAGCAGCGGCGACATTTGTTTCCCTTCCACCGCCCGCGAGTGGTCCGGGCCCGTCCAGTTCGTCAACGGCTACGGGCCGACCGAGACCACAGTATGCGCAACCATGCACGTGGTCGAGACCAGTGAGGACGGTGGTAGCGTCCCCATTGGCACACCGCTTCCCGGGATCCGCGTCACGATCGTGGATGATCGGCTCGCCCCCGTACCCGATGGCGAAGCGGGGGAGATCCTCATCGGCGGGGAAGGGGTCGCCCGTGGCTATCTCGGTCAGCCCGATCTCACCGCGGAACGCTTCCCGCCCGACCCTGTTCTCCCCGGCAGGCGGGCCTACCGCACGGGAGACCTGGGGCGGGTCCGTTCCGACGGGGCGATCGAGTACCTGGGGCGCCGGGACGACCAGGTAAAGGTGCGTGGGCACCGCGTCGACACGGCGGAGGTCGAGCAGGCGCTCGCTGCGCTCCCCTCAGTCCGCGACGCTGTCGTGATCGCTGACAGCACCAGGATGACCGGATTTGTACGCACCGTTCCCGGCTCCACGGACAGTCAGAAGGACGTCCGTGACAGGCTCGCAAGGATCGTTCCCGCCTTCTTGGTGCCCGATCGCGTGCTCGTCGTCGAAGAATGGCCGATGCGCGCCAACGGCAAGATCGACCGTTCGCTCCTGCTTTCCACCTCCGGTGGAACACCGCCCGAACGCCCCGTCGATGCACCGCCGTTCGAACCTCTCGTCCGTAGCGTCCTCGCCGAACTACTCGACCTGCCCGACGTGTCGCCGGACGCGTCACCGGCTGCTCTGGGCTGCGATTCGCTCACCGCCATGCGGCTGGTGGCGCGCCTCCGCGCCGCGCTCGGCCGCACCCTCCCAGTCAGCGAGGTCCTCACCGCCGGGTCGGTCTCGGCCATTTCCTCGCTCCTTGTCGATGCCGATGCCGACGCCGCCGTTGTTCCAGGGGGTTCACCGGTCTCCACGTCCACGGCGTCGTACGCGCAGGAACGGATCTGGATCGCCCACGAGAGCACCACCGCGTCCATCGCCTACAACGGCCAATGCGTCTTGCGTCTCGCGGGCGAACTCGATCTCCGGGCCCTGAACGCTGCCCTCACGGAGATCGTCCGGCGGCACGACGTGCTGCGCTCCAGCCTGCGCCTCGGGGAGACGGGGGTGGAGGTCTCGCACGTTCCACCGTGGCGGGTCGAACTGCCCGTGGTGGATCTCACCGGTCTGGACCCGGCCGAGCGGGACGTCCAGGTGGGTCGGCACGTACGGGAGGCGGTACGCGCCCCCTTCGACGTGCGCAGTGACCGGCTGGTCCGCTGGCTGCTCGTGCGTCTGGCCGTGGACGAGCACCTGCTCGTCCACACCGAGCACCACGCAGTGCATGATGCCTTGTCCTTCAATGTATTCCTGCACGATCTGGTGACCGCTTACAACGCGTTCCAGTTCCACGGTTCGGCCGCGCTACCACCGCTTCCCGCCCAGTACGAGGACTACGCCCGACGACAGCGCCGCTGGTGCGCGTCCCCGGAGGCGGACGAGCAGCGCGCCTTCTGGACGCGCGCCCTGACGGATGCTCCCGCGGTGTTGCCCCTGCCTCTCGGACGGCGGACCGTTCAGGGGCGCGCCGCCACCCCCGGCGGCCGGCCCGGAGCTGCGCCGCGGCTGGCGGTAGACGGTGAGCTCGCCGCGGCCCTGGAACGGTTCGGCCGCCGTCACGAAGCCACGCTGTACATGGTCACGCTCACTGCCTACTTCGTCGCTCTGCACCGGATGAGCGGGGCCACCGACGTGCTGGTCGCAGCCGGCACGGCGGCCAGGACCTGGCCGGACACCGAGGACATGCTGGGCATGTTCATCAACACGGTGGTTCTGAGAGGCGACCTCGAGGACGACCCCACGCTGGCGGAGGCTCTGCGCCGGGTACGGACCGTCTGCCTGTCCGCCTACGACAACCAGGAGCTTCCGCTCGAAGAGGTGATGGCCGGACTGGAAATCCCCCGCGTCGACGGCGTCAACCCCCTGATCCAGGTGGCGTTCAACTTTCACGAGTCGCTTCCGAAGGCCTTCGATTCAGTGCCGTTCGACATCACGGTGATCGACGGCATGAACAACGGCACCACCAAGTTCGATATCAGCGTGACGGTCTTCCCCCGTTGTTCCTCTCCCGGCCGGACGAGTCGTCACGAGGGAGCTCTCCTGCGCATTCCCCGGTCGAGCCGGGCGGTGCTCCCGAGCCCGCCACGTTCACTGTCCGGGATGGATGTGGTCTGGAAGTACGACACCGACCTGTTCGACGCGGAACAGGCGCGTGCGATGATCACCTCGTACGTCGACGTCCTGCGTGCCATGGCCGACGCGCCGGAGACCCGGCTGTCGGAGATCGACGTCCTTCCCGTGGCCGGTGATCTCTCTGGCCGACCGGGCCACCTGCGTGTCACGCCGAAGGACCACGATCACCACACGATCTCGCGAGCGCCGCGAACGGCCGGAGAGGGACGCCGCCCCGCGTCGGTGCACGAGAGGCTCACAGCACTCGTCTCCGAGCTCCTGGGGGTCCCGCTTCCTCAGGGAGAGGACGACTTCTTCGCGTTGGGCGGCGACTCCCTCACCGCCGTCCAACTCCTGAGTGCCGTGAGCAAGGAGTTCGGGGTCTCCATACCACTGGAGCGGGTCTACGCCGATTCCACTCTCCTCGGCATCACCGCAACCATCGAGACGGAGGTGCGATGTTGAATTCCCGCCCGGTCCGGAGGCTTCGTCTTCTTCCCCGTACGTCTGGACCGACATGTCACCGGGTCCGCCGGACCGGTCGAAAGGGCATGGAAGGTCCAGCCGGCCTTCGCCATCGACCCGGTGTGCGTCCGGGTACTCGCTGACTGTTTTATGCTGAAGCCACTCGTCCCGTCGACACCGCACCTACTACGCAGCCCAAACGCCTCGGTCTCAGGATGGTCGACCGCGCGTTGGCGATCTCATGGGGATGCGCTGCCGTCTCGGTCGTGAAGCCGCCGCACCGGTCCGGAGGAGCGGAGGCGGGCGCTGGCCTGGCCGCCGCGTCGAGAGTCGGTTCTGCGTCAACGCGATGCCCGCGATCAGCGCGGGGGCTGTGCCGCTTCCCTGCCCGGTGCGTGGGGCGCTTCGACCGGAAGGCGCATCCGATGGTGAACCGGCACCTCAAGAGCAGCCTTCCTCGCACCCTCGCCGGACCAGGAACCAGAACGGACTCGTCGCCGGAACGTACATGCCCTTCCACAACCGGCAACGTCGAGAGCGATCCGCTCGTCGAGCCACCATTTCCACACGCCTCTTCGACCCGCAGCGGTATGCGACTCGTGGCACGTTGTCAGGGCTGTTCCTCAGCGCCGTTCGGGCCTCACGCCGACGCGGATGTGCAGTCTGGGTCATGCACACTGCGCAATGCGGCAACTTGGGCGGGGCGGTCAAACCTACTGTTCCACTGCCGCCTCGAAGGAGACGAGACCGGCGTCCACCGTCCTCGCAGTGAACAGGTCGAAACATGACACAGCCCCACCCCGTCACGCCCGTCCTCGAACCCGCCGCCGCCGCGTTCGCCGAGGCCACCGCCAAGCCGCCGTTCCTGTTCCAGATCCCACCAGCGGAGGGCCGTGCGGCCGTCGACGAGGTGCAGTCCGGTGAGATCGTCAAGCCCGAGGTCGACGAGGAGTGGGTGACCGTGCCCGGGGGGCCCACCGGCTCCGTCCGCGCCCGGATCGTGCGCCCGGCGGGAACGGCCGGAACCGTCCTGCCCGTGATCGTCTACATCCACGGCGCCGGCTGGGTCTTCGGCAACGCGCACACCCACGACCGCCTGGTCCGGGAGCTCGCGGTCGGCGCCCAGGCCGCCGTGGTCTTCCCCGAGTACGACCTCTCGCCCGAGCACCGCTACCCGGTGGCGATCGAGCAGAACTGGACCGTCGCCCGCTGGGTCGTCACCGACGGTGCCGCCAAGGACCTCGACCCGGCGCGGATCGCCGTCGCCGGCGACTCCGTCGGCGGCAACATGAGCATCGCCCTGACACTGACGGCGAAGGAGCGCGGCGGCCTGCCCCTGCTCCAGCAGGTCCTCTTCTACCCCGTCACCGATGCCGCCTTCGACACCGGCTCTTACGAGCAGTTCGCCGAGGGCTACTTCCTCCGCCGCGACGGCATGCAGTGGTTCTGGGACCAGTACACGACCGACGAGAACGAGCGTGGACAGATCACCGCCTCCCCGCTGCGCGCGACCACCGAGCAGCTCACCGGCCTCCCGCCGGCCCTGGTCATCACCGCAGAGGCCGACGTCCTGCGCGACGAGGGCGAGGCGTACGCGAACAAGCTGCGCGCCGCGGGCGTGCCCGTCACCGCCGTTCGCTACCAGGGCATCATCCATGACTTCGTCATGCTGAACGCGCTGCGCGAGACGTTCGCCGCCGACGCGGCCATCGAGCTCGCCACCACCACCCTGCGCCGGGCCCTCGCCGGTTCCTGATCCGCCGCACCGGCCCCCGTACCGGTGGGGCGGGAACCCCCCGTACCCGCCCCACCACCCCGGCCGGGCTCCGCCCAAGGAAGGCCGCCCCGTGACCACGCACGACAGCGACAAGCCGGCGGAGTCCGCCGGCCGCCACCACGAACCGGATCTGCGCAGCATGACGCGGATCAACCTGCGCCCCATCGGCTCCCCGATGCCGCTCGGCTTCTACGCGGTCGCCATCGCCTCGGTGATCGTCGGCTGCTTCCAGCTGGGGGCCTTCGAGGACGACGCGCGCCGGGCAGTCGGCCTCGCCATCCTGCCCGCCTTCGTCCTCCAACTCCTTGTGAGCTACTTCTCCTTCGGGGCCCGCGACGTCGTGGCCGCCACGCTGATGGCCTGCTTCTCCGGCCTGTGGCTGGCGACCGCCCTCACTCTGATCACCGACGCGCCGGGCGGCACCCGCGTCCTCGGCGTCCTCAACGCTGTCTTCACTGCGTTCGCCCTGCTGATGGCCAGTGTCGCCGCCCGGAAGCGGGCGCTGTGGCTGGTGCTGTGCGCGGCAGTGCCCAGGTTCGCCGTCGCCGCCCTCGCCAACCTCACCGGCGTGGCGTGGCTGGGCACGCTCTCCGGAGTTCTGGGCCTGATCCTGGCTGCCATCGCCCTTTACACGGCCTTCGCGCTGATGCTTGAGGACATGCGTGGGGAGGAGGTTCTCCCCATCGGCCGTAGTGGCCCCGCCCACCGCGCCGTTGAGGGCGACCTGGCCGTCCAGCTGCACAACATCGAGCGCCAGGCAGGTGTGCGGCGCACCCTCTGACCTCTGTACGCGTACGGGTGATCTGTGTACGAGCCCGCCGGCGGCCCGAGCCGGCTGTACGAGTCCGTCGAACGAGCCCTCCCCACGAGAGCGAGCACCCATGACCACCATGCCGGTCGTCGGCATCACCCCCGACCACGACCTTCCCGAGGGCCGGGCCGCTGATCTGGTCCTGCGCAACGCCAAGATCCACACCGGTGATCCCAGCCGGCCAGCCGCCTCCGCGCTCGCGGTGCGGGACGGCCTGATCACCGCCCTCGGGGACGACCACGACATCGCCGGACACGTCGGCCCGGGGACGCGCGTCGTCGACGCACTCGGCCGCCGTGTCGTACCCGGCCTGAACGACTCACACCTGCATGTCATCAGGGGTGGCCTTAACTACGTCCTCGAACTGCGCTGGGACGGCGTCCCCACCCTGCGGCAGGCGCTCGCCATGCTGCGGGAGCAGGCCGGCCGCACCCCGAAGGGGCAGTGGATCCGGGTCGTCGGCGGCTGGACCGCGGAGCAGTTCGCCGAACGGCGGCTGCCCACCCCTGCCGAGCTGACGGCGGCTGCCCCCGACAATCCTGTCTTCGTCCTGCACCTCTACCAGTCCGCGATTCTCAACCGTGCCGCCGTCCGGGCGGCTGGCTTCACCAAGGACACGCCCGACCCGCGCGGGGGACAGATCGTCCGCGGTCGTGACGGTCAACCCAACGGGGTCCTCCTCGCCGCCCCCTCCGCGCTCGTCCTCTACTCCACGCTCGCCGCCGCCCCCGCCCTCGACGAGTCCGAACGGGCCCTCTCCACAAGGCACTTCTTACGCGAGCTCAACCGCTTCGGCCTCACCTCGGCGGTCGACGCCGCCGGCGGATTCCAGAACTTCCCCGACAACTACGCCACCGTCATCGACCTTGCCGCCGCCCGACAGCTGACCCTCCGGATCGCCTACCACCTCTTTCCGCAGACCGCCGGGCAGGAACTGGCCGACCTCAAACGCTGGGTCGACACGGTCCGTCCCAACGACGGCGACGCCTGGCTGCGGCTCAACGGCGCGGGGGAGAACCTCACCTGGGCCGCCGCCGACTTCGAGAACTTCTCCGAACCCCGCCCTGAGCTCGCCCCCGGCTACGAGAGCGAGTTCGAGCAGGCCGTGCGTCTGCTCATGGAGAACGGCTGGGGGTTCCGCCTGCACGCCACCTACGACGAGACCATCCGCCGCGACCTCGCGGTCTTCGAGAAGCTCGCCGCCGACGGTCTGTTCCCGGCCGGCAACCGGTGGCTCTTCGATCACGCCGAGACGGTCACCCAACACAGCCTGGAGCGGATCGCCGGGCTCGGCGGCACGATCAGCGTGCAGAACCGGATGTCCTTCCAGGGCCGGGCGTTCACCGACCGCTACGGAGCCGAGGCCGCCGCCCGCACCCCGCCCGTCACCGACATGCTGGCCCTCGGCCTGCCGGTCGCCGCCGGCACCGACGCCACCCGCGTCTCCTCGTACAACCCCTGGGTCGCCCTGCACTGGCTGGTCACCGGGCACACCGTCGGCGGGCTGTCCCTCTACCCGTCTGACCGGCTCGTGTCCCGAGAGAAGGCGCTGGAGATGTAC
Source organism: Streptomyces sp. NPDC058955 (assembly GCF_042741435.1). NCBI lineage: Bacteria > Bacillati > Actinomycetota > Actinomycetes > Kitasatosporales > Streptomycetaceae > Streptomyces > Streptomyces sp. NPDC058955. The sequence continues at coordinate 53,587 of NZ_JBHYKM010000039.1, forward strand.
ACGCGGGGTGGCGCCCGCGTCACCGGCGAAGAGGACGTCAAGGGAATCCTGAAGGAAGGCCACTACGCCGACTTCACTGCTCTGACGGACGACTTCTTCACCGTCCCGGCTCACGACATCCCGCATATCGAGTCGGTCCTCACCGTCGTCGGCGGCCGTGTCGTCTACGGGGCGGCCGAGTACGAGGGACTGGACGAGGCAATGCCGCCCGTCGCCCCCGACTGGAGCCCCGTCGCCCGCTTCGGCGGCTACCACGCCACCCCGCCGCCGTCCCGCCAGGGCGTCCGTCAGGCGGCACTGCTCGCGGAGGCCGCGGCGGAGTCCGAAGAACACCGTCGGTGGCGCGCCGCCCGCGGTCGCACCACCCCCGAGGCCGCCGGGGGCGTCCTCGACCCCTGCTACCTGCCCTGAACCGAATCCATCCACCCGAAAGGCAAGGCCACCCACCCATGAGCACCGTCCAGAACGCCCACGCTGCCCCCAGCCCCGACCTGCTCACCCCCGACAACGCGATGATGCTCTTCGTCGACCACCAGCCGCAGATGTTCTTCGGAGCGGCGAGCGCCGACCGTGCCGGGGTCATCAACGCCACCGTCGGTCTGGCCAAGGCGGCAACCGTCTTCGACGTCCCGGTCGTGCTGTCCACCGTCGCCGCCGAGTCCTTCTCCGGACCGATCCTGCCGCAGCTGCGCGAGGTCTTCCCCAAGCAGGACATAGTCGACCGCACCACGATGAACGCCTGGGAGGACCCCGCGCTCGTCGAGGCCGTCAAGGCCACCGGCCGTTCCAAGATCATCCTGTCCGGCCTGTGGACCGAGGTCTGCCTGGTACTGCCCGCCCTCTCCGCGCTCAGCCAGGGCTACGAGGTCTACGTCGTCGCCGACGCCTCCGCGGGCGTCACCCCGGAGGCGCACGAGCACGCCATGCAGCGCATGACCGCCGCCGGTGCCGTCCCGGTCACCTGGCTCCAGGTCCTGCTCGAACTCCAGCGCGACTGGGCCCGTTCGGAGACGTACGCGGCCACCCTCGATGTCGTCAAGCAGCACGGCGGCGCGTACGGCATGGGCGTGGTCTACGCCCAGTCGATGATCGACCCGAACGCGGTCGGCTGACCCATGGACACCGGTCTGCTGATCCTCCGCCTGGTCGCGGGCCTCCTGATCGCCGGACACGGCGTGCAGAAGGTCAGCTTCCGGCTCGGCGGCAGCGGGTTGGCAGGCGGGACCGAGGAATTCCGGCACGACGGCTTCCGCGGCGGGGCGCTCACCGCCCTCGCCGCGGGGGCCGGCCAGCTCGGCTCCGGCCTGCTGCTGGCCTGCGGAGCCCTCACCCCGCTCGCCGCCACCGGCGCGATCGGCGTGATGACCGTGGCGCTCACCGTCAAGTGGCCGCACGGACTGTGGGTGCAGAAGGACGGCTACGAGTACCCGCTCGTGCTCGTGACGGTCTCCTACGTCCTCGCCCTCTCCGGCCCCGGCGGTTACTCCGTCGACCAGGCCCTCGGCCTGCTGCCCTGGCCCGCCTGGGTGGCCGCGCTCGCCCTGCCGGCCGGAGCGGGCAGCGGGTTCGCCGTACGTGCCCTGCTGCACCGCCGGGATCCCGCCCCCACCCGAACGTCACCACCGACCGATTCCCGGAGCACCCGATGACCCCGTCCACCGGCACCACGGCCCCCAGCGGCGCGCAGCCGCTGCTGCACCAGAAAGGCCACGAGATCCAGCCGTTCGGCACGGTCAGACAGTTGCCGATCGGGTTGTCCCACGACGCACGGATGTACGCCTGCCAGCGCCTGAACCGGGTCCTGGCGGACACCCAGATGCTGCACGCGCTCTACAAGAAGCACCACTGGCTGATGCGCGGCGCCACCTTCCACCAGCTCCACGTCCTCCTCGACCAGCACGCCGAAGCCCAGCTGGAGATCGTCGACACCCTCGCCGAGCGGGTGCAGAGCCTCGGCGGCGTCGCCGTGGGCGATCCCCGGCACGCGGCCGAGATCACCTCGGTGCCGCGACCGCCCGACGGGGTGGAGGAGGTGCCCGCGATGCTGTCCCGGCTCCTTGAGGCTCACGAGCTGATCCTGATCGACGCCCGCGACGCGGCCCGCCGGATCGCCGAACTCGGCGACGACGGCACCAACGACCTGATCGTCTCCGGCGTGATCCGCGTCGGGGAGCTCCAGGCATGGTTTGTCGCCGAGCATCTGGTCGACACCCCCCTCACCCGCCTGTAGCCCGACTTCCCGAACCCGGTCCGCCTTTCACCCCCTCAGCACCCCAGCACCCCAGGAGAACACATGTCGTCGTCCGACGCCCCGCCCCCGCCCGCGTCCTACGCGCGCGACCTCGCCCAGATCGAGCGCGCCAACGCCACCGGCCGGACCCCGGTCGTCTTCATCCACGGCCTGTGGCTGCTGCCCACCAGCTGGGACCGGTGGGCAGCGGTCTTCGAGAAGGCCGGCTTCGCTCCCGTCACCCCTGGTTGGCCCGACGACCCGGAGACCGTCGAGGAGGCCAACGCCCACCCCGAGGTGTTCGCCGGCAAGAGCGTCGGCCAGGTCGCCGACCACTTCTGCGACCTGATCCGCAAGCTGGACCGCACACCGGTCGTGATCGGACACTCCTTCGGCGGACTGATCGCCCAGATCACCGCCGGACGCGGGCTGTCCCAGGCGTCCGTCGCCATCGACCCCGCCCCCTTCCGAGGTGTGCTCCCGCTCCCGCTGTCCTCGCTGCGCGCCGCCAGCGCCGTCCTCGGGAACCCGGCCAATTACCACCGCGCGGTCCCTCTGACGTATGAGCAGTTCCGCTATTCCTTCGCCAACGCGGTCAGCGAGGACGAAGCGCGCGAACTGTACGCCACCTTCGCCGTCCCCGCCCCCGGCGAGCCGCTCTTCCAGGCCGCCGTGGCCAACTTCAACCCGTGGACGGAGGTCAAGGTCGACACCATGAACCCCGAGCGCGGTCCGCTCCTGCTGATCTCCGGGGAGAAGGACCACACGGTGCCCTGGGCCATCGCCAACGCCTCGTACAAGAAGCAGGCGCAGAACAAGCACGCCGTCACCGAGATCACCGAGATCCCCGGCCGCGGCCACGCCCTGACCATCGACAGCGGCTGGCGCACGGTCGCGGACACCGCCCTCGCCTTCGTGCAGCGGTTCGTCCAGCCCTGATCCTGCCTGTAGCCCCGCGCCCGTCCCACCGGCTCTCCGGGACGGGGGCGGGGCCCTGTCCGGGGCGGCTCGTATCTGCCCGTTCGTTCAGCGTCGCCGCGCTACCGCGCACGCATGCCGAGCCTTTGTCGTTCTATAAACCTTTTCAGGCGATTTGTGATGCATAACGGTTAACTATATTCCCCCTGTCGTTGTACGAGGCGAGCGGAAGGAGCCGCACCCATGGGGGAGTACAGGGAACGAGGGGCACGGGTCGTCGCCGTCGTCACGCTCGGCGGAGGCGGCGAGCGGGGTGGGGACCCGATGCGACGGCGCCGGGTGCGCGGCCACGAGGTGGTGAACCTGGCGTGGAGTCAGGTGGGTGCGGTGTGGCGCGGGGACGGACCCCGGCCCCTGCTCGCCGTGCTCGACCTCATCGACGAACTCCCTTGCGGACAGGCGGAGGCGTACGTCAGATGCCTGAGGCTGCTCTGGCCCGTCGTCGTCGCCACCAGCCGGCCGGAACACACTGCCGCGCTGCTGGGGGCCGGGGCGCTCAACGTACTCGACCGGAGCGCGCCGCCAGGAGATCTGAACGCCAGGCTGAGTGCCGATCTGCGATGGGTACGGAGGACGGACGCCGGACTCCGCGGATCCGCGCCGCGTGGGTGGAGGCGGCCGGCGAGCCGTGCGGCGGTGCCCCCTTTCCGTACGCAGTCGCTCCTGCTCGACATCCTCACGTCGTTGTCCGGCCCCGTCTGCTGCCACGACATCCGCGGCCTCCTCGGCACGCCCGAACTGCCGATGTCGCTGCCCGCGCTGCGCGGACGCATTCAGCGGCTCGCCCCCTATCTCGCCGAGCGCGGTGTCGTCTGCGGGAGGGCGGTCAGATGGGGGGCCGACACCATCACCGTCTCCGCCGGCGAGGAATCGGCGGGGCGGCCTCGCGCCGCCTGACCCGGTGCGCGCCGCCGGGCGTCACACGGCGGGGGAGAGGAGGCGCTCCGGCGCCGCGTATCCCAGTCCGAGGAGGCGCTCGTGCAGCGCCGCGCGCGAGCGGACGCCCAGCTTGGGGAAGAGGTTGTAGAGGTGGGTGCTCACGGTCCTGGGGGACAGGAACAGCCGCTCACCGATCTCCTTGTTCGACAGGCCCGACGCGGCCAGCCGGGCGATTTGGAGCTCCTGCCGGGTGAGATCCGCAGGGTTGTCCGGAGGGCAGCGCTCAGGAGCGGGGGCCGGCGGCGAGCTGTCCCGGGGCTTCGAGGCTGCCATCGGCTCCAAGAATGCCGCGAGCCGCGCGAGGGCGAACGAGCCCGACCGGGCGCCGGGCAGGCTGAGCACCGCGTCCCGCATCGCGGAAGCCTCCGCGCGCGGCGCGACCATCACCCGCGCCGCGGCGACCGCCAGCCGATGCTGCTCCGATCGGTGTGCCAGACCCTTCGCCTCGGCTCCCGACAGGTGCATCCGCGCTTCGTGGGAGCGCCCTGTACGGACGGCCGTCTCCACCAGGTCGAGGAGCAGTGCCGGTTGGAGAGGGGAGAGCGCCGGGCCATCCGCTGCGGCCGCCGAGGCCCGCGCCGTGTGTGCGTGCGCCCGCTCGTACTCCCCGCGGGCCAGCGCCTCCCACGCCCGTGCCTGGTGCGCCATGACGGCGGTCGGCCCGGACCCTTCGGTCCCCGGGGCAGCTTCCGCCGCGGGGATCGGGTCGCCCGAGGCGGCTGTGACCAGGGCCAGTTGGGCCTGTGCGTACGAGGTGGTGAGGCGTAGCGTGTGCCGCTCGGCCAGGGCCAGCATCTCGGTGGTGAGGGCCACGGCCTTCTCCCGCTCCCCGCACAACAGGGCATCGAGCCCGAGCAGTCCGAGAGCCTCCGTCACATCGAGAACCGCGCCGCCCCGCCGCCCCCGGTCGATCACCCGGGCCAGCGGCCCGCGGAACGGCTCCATGGCGTCGACGGCGAGGGCACACGAGGCCAGCCGGAGGACATGCCCGGCGGACACATCCTCCGGGAACTCGTCGACAGCCGCCGCGAGCCGGGCCGGCAGCCGGTGGTCCTGGCCGACCAGGGGCGTGGAGACATCGCGAACGAGTCGGGCCCACGCGGGTCCCGTACCGAGCCGGGACGACGTGGCGTGCCACAGTTCGGCATCGGCGGTGGCCATGGCCAGATGGATGAGCCGACCAAGGATCTCGTCCCGGCCGCCGTCGTCGCCCGCCGGCCCGTTCTGGTAGGAGTCGAAGGCACCCAGCAGCAGCGCGAGCGCGGCCCGCCCGTCGCCGTTCTCCTCGGCGACGAGGATCGACCGGGTGAGGGCGGCGGCCACGGGGTCCGCCCCGGGTGACTCCCGGTCGGCGCGGGCGAGCAGGTCCGCGGCCTCCCCGAGCGACCCCGCCCGCGCCGCGCTCCGCGCCGCCCGGGTGAGGAACGCGGCTCGGTCCCCGGCCTCGTACGCGTGCTCGGCCGCTTGGGTGAGCGAAGTCAGAGCGACGGTCGCGGCACCGGTCGCTGCAACCCGTACGGCTCCGGCGGCCAGGGCGTGCGCCGCCGTAGGCTCGACCCCCACGGCGGAGAGCGTGAGATGGTGCACCTGCCGCTCCGCCGGCGTACCGGGTACGTTCGCCAGGGCCCGGTGGGCGGCCCGCCGCCGGTCGGCGGAGGACTCGGCCACGGCCACGGCGCGCAGCAGCGGGTGGCAGAACACCGTCCTGCCGTCCCGCTCGCCCACGCGCAGCATGCCCGCGTCCTCGGCGGCCACATAGGCCCGGCCCGCCACCTCCCAGCCCTGGGAATGAGCGGACCAGACGGCCCGGGTGTCCCCGCTCCCCTCCAGGGCCGTAAGGAGCAGCAGTTCCCGGACGTGGTCGGGAAGTTCGCGCAGCCGCGGGGCGAAGGTCCGCAGGAGCCGCTGTCCGAGGGGGAGGTACGCGGGCAGCGGCTCCGTGCCCCGGCGCTGGTCCGCGCCGAGGGCCCTGGGCAGTTCGACCAGTGCCAGCGGGACGCCACCGGCCTCGGTGACGACCCTTTCCACGACGTTCCGCGCCAGGCCCGGGTGGTGCAGGTCGAGGACGGCCGTCGCCTCCCTTCTGCCCAGGGGGCCGAGGAGCATCTCGGGGACGTCCCCGTCGAAGGGGCCAGGCGCGCTGGTCGTCGCGGCGGCGACGAGCGCCAGTGCGGCGTCCCAGGTCCGCCTGGCCAGGAAGCTGATCACGCCCAGGCTCTGCGCGTCGAACCAGTGGGTGTCGTCCAGCGCGAGCAGAACGGGTGTCTCCTCGGAGGTGAGGCGCAACAGCCGCAGGACCGCGTTGCACAGCAGGAAGGGGTCGGCGGGCGCGCCGGTGGAGAGCGTCGCTCCGAGGATCCGGGCCTCGTCCGGCGGCAGGGCGTCCACTCGGCTCCGAACCGGGCAGAGCAGCTGGTGCAGTGCGGCATAAGGCATGGACGACTCGGCGGGCACGCCGGAGCCCCGCAGGACCAGCACTCCCTGCCGTTCGGCCCGGTCCGCGAAGGACGCGAGGAGCGCGCTCCTGCCCATGCCGGCTTCTCCCCGCAACAGCAGCGGCCGCACCCCGGAGCGGTCCCGCAGGCCGGTCAGCAGCGCGTCGAGACGCTCCGTCACCCAGCCCCGACCGGTGAGCGGCCACGGCAGCGGCTGGTCGACACCCATGGAGCCGATGCCCGTGGAGTCGTCCGCCGGGGAGCCGGCGCCCATGGAGTCGTCCGTCCGCCCACGTTCCATTGCCCACTCGCTCCTCACCGCTGTCGCGACGTGTCGTTCAGTCCGTCTCGGTCAGCACACCACGGCCGCGCCCGCACTCCCGCGAGGTCATTGAGGATGGTCCCCTTCGACCATCGGACGTGTTCGCGGGGGCACCTTCAGGGGCGGTCGGAGCCTGATTCGAACTCCCTAACGTCCAGCTACGTGCGAGCGGCCTGAGCATGATGACCGGCCCACAGCGGCCGACCGCAGGTACATAACTGTCAGGTAGGCGCAGGTCCGATCCCCGTGCCGCCGCGCCCCCGCCGAACCGACGAAGGACGACACCCCGATGCTCCAGTCGCACCTCGCTCCGCTCTCGCTGACCGTGCACGCCAGGGACGCCCTCACCCGGGACGGGATCACCGCCTGGCTACGTCGCCGAAGCGCCGTCCGCGTGCTCACCGCGGGGACGGGCGAACGAGTCGATGTCCACCTGCTGCTCGTCGGCGCGGTGACGGAGTCCGTACTCGGCGAGGCCATCGCCCTGGCTTCGGCACCGGACCCCGGAGGGACGAACAAGGTCCTGCTCGTCGGCGACGACATGGACGACCGGCAGCTCACCCGTGCCCTCGACGGCGGACTCGCCGGCTATCTGGTCCGCAGCGAGACCCGGATGGGGGAGGTCGTGGCCGCTGCTCGGCGCTGCCGCGCTGGGCAGGTGGTCCTTCCGTACACCCGTCTGAGCGCCTTACGGCCTGAGACCGGAGGGGATGCGGCCGACCGGTCCGCGGCAGGAGCGCACGGCGTCGGTTGGTCTGCGCGGGAGGCCGCGGTCATCCGGCTCGTCGCGGCAGGCTGCGAGACGCGGGAGATCGCCGCCGAGCTGCGCCTGTCGGAGCGCACGGTCCGCAGCACCCTCTCCCGCATCCTTCAGGTCCACGGTGTGCGCAATCGCACTCACGCCGTCGCCGCTGCCGTGCGGGACGGCGTGATCTGAGCCGCTTGCTGAAAGTGGATCTTGAGCTCGTGAAACGCCCTTTCGAAGGGAACCGCCCCCCACTCCCTACCCGGGATGGAGGTGCGGGGGGAGAGGGGGCGGATGGGTGCCGTCGAGTGCGGACCGTGTCCGGAGCGATCCGCGGCCATGGGGACACCTTCGCGAGGAGTGGGGGGATGCCCATGCGTGCACTCGCTTTGACCGGTGCGGGTCGAACGCTCCGCGTACCGCGGCCGGGACCTGGAGGGCTGCCTACGCTGCCACCGATCGCGGGGTGCGACGCCCAGACGACGGGAGCTGATTCATGATCACCGAAGAAAGGCCGGCCCGGACCGCCCTGGCACTCACCGTCCTCGCGACGGACTCCATCACTTGCAGTGGCGTCGAAGCCTACTTCCGTTCGCGCGAGGGCATCGAACTCCTGCCGAGCCGGTCGGAGGAGGCGGAGGTCGTCCTGCTGCTCGCGGGGGCCGTCACCGAGGAGGTGATCGACTGGATGCGCGAGGCATCGGAGCAGTCACGCGAACCGGACATGCGGATCGTCCTGGTGGCGAACGAGATCGCCGATTGGCAGCTCATCCGCGCCTTCGACCACGGGATGGTGAGCTTCCTTACGCGGGCCACCACCACCCTGGCGGAGCTCGACGAGACGGTCCGGGCCTGCCGGAGCGGCCGGGCCGAGCTGCCCGGGAGCTATGTGCGGGCGCTGATAGACCGGATGCGGGCGGTCCAGCGGGACGTGCTCGCGCCCCGTGGACTGCCCCTGTCCCCGGCCGAGTTCTCGCTGCGCGAGCTGGACGTCCTCCGGCTTCTCGCCGATGGTCACGACACCGCCGAGGTGGCGGCGCGTCTCAGCTACTCCGAGCGGACCATCAAGAGCACGATCGCCGGAGTCGTGCAGCGGCTCGGGCTGCGGAACCGGTCGCACGCCATCGCGTACGCCATCAAGGCCGGTGTTCTCTGAGGCCCGCCGCACCGGGGGCTCCGACCCCTTACGGAGCCCCCGGAGGGAGGGTCTGCCGCCTGCCTCCTCAGCCCAGGAGGACCGGGATGGACCGGAAGCCGTGGGCGATGAACGACTCGATCGGCGGCAGGTCGTCCGCCGGCGAGGCCAGACGCAGCCCGGGGAAGGCGTCGAAGAGCGCGGGTAGCGCGATCCGGGCCTCCATCCGGGCCATCGGGGCGCCGAGGCAGCGGTGGACGCCGTGGCCGAACGCCAGGTGTTCCTTGTCGCCGCGGGTGATGTCGAAGAGACCGGCGGTCGGCCCGTATCGCTCGGGGTCGCGGCCGGCGGCGGCGTAGCCCGCCACGATCGCGTCGCCCGCCGAGATGACCGGGCCACCCTCGACGGCGATGTCCTCCACGGCGTACCTCAGCGGCAGACTGGCCACGCTCGGCGCCCAGCGCAGGGTCTCCTCGATAACGTCGTCCCAGGTGGCCTCGCCCGCGCGAACGAGGGCGAGCTGGTCGGGGTGGGTGAGGAGCGCGTGCACCGCGTTGCCGATCAGGTTGACCGTCGTCTCATGGCCTGCCGAGAGGATCAGCAGCAGGGTGTCGATCAACTCCTGTTCGGTCAGCCCCTGCTCTTCGTCGTCACGGGTGGCGATGAGGTCGCTCGTCATGTCGTCGCCGGGGGCGGCCCGCTTGCCGGCGATCAGTTCGGTGAGGAGACCATAGAGCATCTTCTGCGTGGCCATCACCTCCTCGGCTCCGGCGGCGGTGTTGAACACTCCGTCGACGGCACGGCGCAGATCCGTCCGCATGGAGTCGGGCACGCCGAACAGGGCGCAGATCACCTGGATCGGCAGTGGGTGGGTGTAGGTCTCCCGGAGGTCGACGGGGTGCGCGGGGTCCGTGATGGCGAGCTTCCGGAGAAGGTCCCCCACGATGTCGCGGACGAGCGGCTCCATGGCCTCGGTGCGGCGGGCGGTGAACGCGGGGGCGACGAGCCGTCGGAGCCGTCGGTGCTCCATCCCGTACGCCGTGAACATGTTCCGGACTGCCACCCACGTGTACAGCGGCCACGTCTCGGGGATCTCGCCGGCGCGGAAGGCAGGCCAGTGGAGGTACGGGTCCTTCGAGACGCGGGGGTCGGTGAGCAGCCGCTTGAGGAGCGGCTGGCGTGTGATGGACCACGCCTCGATCCCGCCGGGGAGCACCACGGGGACGCACGGTCCGGCGGCACGGAGCCGGTCCGCCTCGCCCTGGATGTCGTGGCCGAACGGATCGATGGGTTGAGCAGTGCGCATGGGAGTCCTGTCCTCGGAGTGGCGGACGGCTGGTACGGGTGATTGCACCGGTCATGTGCCCGGCGGACCATCTCCTGACCGTCCGATGACACCAATGACCTGAGGGCGTGCACCTGCGGGCGAAAGGTGACCTGAGGGTGTGCACGATCGGCCATGTCCCGTGCTCGCTCGGTCACGTGGTCAGGCGGGAAGGTGCACCATGCTGTCCCCGGAAAGTCGACGACTCTGCAAGCAGTCGTCTCCGTGATCCAAGGAGGTGGCCGTGACGCCGGTACGCGTCAGGGTCGTGGGCGGCGACCCGATCTCGAACGCCGCCATGAGCGCCCTCTTGGAGGGCGAACCGGGAGTGGAGGTCCTTCCCCCGGAGCGCTTCCCCGAGGCGCGAGTCGTGGTGGCGGTCGCCTTCGACGTGGACGACGGCTTCCTGGCCCGGATCAGGCAGGCCGTCGTCGAGGCCCGCACTCCGTGCGTACGCCTGGTGATGGTCGCCGACGTGATAACCGAGGCCCAGCGGGCCCAGGCCAGGGCCTACGGCCTCCTGCACCTCCTGCACCGCAGGACCGTGGACAGCGACACCGTGCTCCGCGCCGTCATGGAGTCCTCCGGCCCCGACGCTGCCGGAGCCCGGCCACACCACCCCGAGCGGCGGCACCGGGCCGCCCGGGAAGCCCCCTCCGCTCCTCGTGAGACGGCTCCCCATCCGTGCGAGCGAGACGTGCTGCGTCTCCTCGCGGAAGGGCTGAGTACGGCGGAGATATCGACACACCTGAACTACTCGGAGCGCACCATCAAGGGCATCATCCACCGGATGCTGGTCCGGCAAGGGCTGCGCAACCGCCCGCACGCCGTCGCGCACGCCCTGCGCAGCCGGCTGGTGTGACGGGGCGGGAGGATGACGAAGAGCGGGGGGGGCGCCGGGGGCGGCCCCCGGGGCGAGCGCCGGGTGAGGGGGGCGCCGTGGGCCGGGGCGGCGCGCCGCGC
>NZ_JBHYKM010000040.1:0-63433 GCF_042741435.1 Streptomyces sp. NPDC058955
GCGCATCAGCAGGTCACGGAGGTGGCGGGCGTGCCGGCGGCTGACGGCGAGGTCGGTGGCGCCGACCCGGACGGAGGTGGCGCCGCCGTCGAGGCGGAGCTCCTCGACGCGGTCGAGGGCGACGAGGTGGCTGCGGTGGATGCGGACGAAGCCACGGTCGGCCCAGCGCTCCTCCAGGGTGGAGAGCGGGATGCGGACGAGGTGGCTGCCGTGGTCGGTGTGGAGGCGGGCGTAGTCGCCGTGGGCCTCGACGTAGGCGATGTCGTCGACGGCGACGAAGCGGGTGACGCCGCCGAGTTCGACGGGGATCTGCTCGGGGGCGGCGGCGGCCGGGGGCGCGGCGGTGGCGTGGACGAGTTCGTGGACGCGGCGGACGGCCTCGGCGAGCCGTTCGCGGCGGACCGGCTTGAGGACGTAGTCGACGGCCTTGAGGTCGAAGGCGGTGAGCGCGAAGCCCTCGTGGGCGGTGACGAAGACGACGAGCGGCGGGCGGGCGAAGCCGGCGAGGAGGCGGGCGACGTCGAGGCCGGTGAGTCCGGGCATGTGGATGTCGAGGAAGACGACGTCGATGGTCTCCTCGCCGTCCGGCCCGGAGTCCAGGGCGCGCCCGATCCGGCGCAGCGCGGCGGTCGCGTCCCCGGCGCCCTCGGCGGTGCGGACCCGGGGGTCGGCGCGCAGCAGGTAGAGCAGCTCCCCGAGGGCGGGTTCCTCGTCGTCGACGGCCAGTACGCGCAGCATGCGCGGGAGCCTACTTCAGGGGGCGGTGGCCGGTCCGGTCCCGGCGTGCCTATTTGAGCAGCCGGGACATGCGGCGGTCGGCGAGGATCCTCCCGCCGGTCTGGCAGGTGGGGCAGTACTGGAGGGAGGAGTCGGCGAAGCTGACCTCGCGGATGGTGTCGCCGCAGACGGGGCAGGGTTCGCCGGTGCGGCCGTGGACGCGCAGGCCGGTCTTCTTCTCGGCCTTGAGCTTGCCGGCGGCGAGGCCGTGGGAGCGGTCGACGGCGTCCCGGAGGGTGGTGCGCAGGGCCTCGTAGAGTGCGGCGGTCTCGTCGGGGGTGAGGGTGGCGGTGGGTTTGAAGGGGGACATCCTGGCGGCGTGCAGGATCTCGTCGCTGTAGGCGTTGCCGATGCCGGCGATGAGGCTCTGGTCGCGGAGGGCGCCCTTGATCCGGCGGCGTTCGCCGGCGAGGAGGGCGGCGAAGTCGCCGGGGCCGAAGTCCTCGGCGAGCGGGTCGGGGCCGAGGCGGACGATGCCCGGGACCTCCTGGGGGTCGTGGACGAGGTGGACGGCGAGGCGTTTGGTGGTGCCGGCCTCGGTGAGGTCGAAGCCGTCGCCGCCGGTGAGGGCGGCGCGCAGGGCGAGCGGTCCCTTGCCGGGCTTGGGCGGTCCGGAGGGCAGCGGGTCCTGCCAGCGGAGCCAGCCGGCCCGGGCGAGGTGGACGACGAGGTGCAGCGGTCCGGCGGGGGTGGCGGCGGTGATGTCGAGCCATTTGCCGTGCCGGGCGACGCCGGTGACCTCGGCGCCGTCGAGGGCGGCGAGCGGCGGATCGTACGTCTTGAGGACGCTGATCGCGACGGGCAGCACGCGGGCGAACTCCTTGCCGACGAGGTGCTCGCCGAGGAACGCGCGGAGGGCTTCGACCTCGGGCAGTTCGGGCATGGCACCACCCTGCCGTACGGCACCGCCGGGCGCGCGCCGGTCAGTCCCCGGGGTGCGGGGCCGGGACGGCGAACTCGCACCAGACGCATTTGCCGCCGCCCCGGGACTCGACGCCCCAGTTGTCGGAGAGCTGGTCGACGAGGAGGAGGCCGCGGCCGGAGACGCCGGCCTCGCCGGCCTCGCGACGGCGGGGCAGGGCGCTGGAGCGGTCCTCGACCTCGACGCGGAGCCGCCGTTCGACGCCGGGCAGCATCCGCAGGGTGATGATGGCGCCGCCGTCGGTGTGCATGAGCGCGTTGGTCATGAGTTCGTCGGCGACGAGCTCGATCTCGTCGGCGCGGGAGCCGGCGCCCCAGGCTCGGACGGCGGCCCGGATCATGTGGCGGGCGGCGCTGAGCGCCTCGGGGTCGCTCTGGGCGACGTGCTGGCGGAAGCGCCCGCCGGCCGGGGTGTACGCGCCGAGGCGGCGCAGCAGCAGGATGGCGACGTCGTCCTCGCCGCCGCGGTCGGCGACGACGTCGCAGAGGTGGTCGGCGAGTTCCTGCAGGTCGGAGGGGCCGTGCCGGACGAGGGAGGAGAGCCATTCGAGGCCCTCGTCGAGGTCGGCGCCGGGCTTCTCGACGAGGCCGTCGGTGTAGAGCATGAGGGTCTGGCCGGGGTCGAGTTCGAGGGTGGTGACGGGGTAGTCGAGCCGGCCGAACTCGGCGGAGAGGCCGAGCGGCAGCCCGCCTTCGACGGGGACCCGGCGGCAGGTGCCGTCGGCCTCGCGGACCAGCGGGTCGACGTGTCCGGCGCGGACCACCTGGACGACGCCGGTGCCGGGGTCGGCCTCGGCGTAGGTGCAGGTGGCGAAGCGTTCGGTGTCGAGTTCGTGGAGGAAGACGGAAGCGCGGGCCATGACCGTGGCCGGGGTGTGGCCCTCGGCGGCGTAGGCGCGCAGCACGATCCGCAGCTGGCCCATGACGGCGGCGGCGTGGGTGTCGTGGCCCTGGACGTCGCCGATGACGGCGCCGACCCGGCCGCCGGGGAGCGGGATGACGTCGTACCAGTCGCCGCCGATGTCCCGGCCGAGGCGGGCGGAGCGGTAGCGGACGGCTATCTGGGCGCCCGGCACCTCGGTGATCCGACGGGGCAGCATCGCCTGCTGGAGCCCTTCGGCGAGGTCGTGCTCCTGCTCGTAGAGCATGGCGCGCTGGAGGCTCTGGGCGATGCTGCTGCCGAGGGCGACGAGCAGGGTCCGCTCGTCCTCGCTGAAGCCCCGCTTGTCGCTGTAGAGCAGGCCGAGGGCGCCGATGGGGCGGGCCTGGGCGATGAGCGGGAGGTAGGCGGCGGAGGTGATGCCGAGGCCGCTGATGTGCGGCCAGAGGACGGGGAAGGAGGCGGCGAAGTCCTCGGCGGTGTCGATGAAGCGGGGTTGCAGGGTGCGGATGACCTCGCTCATCGGGTACGGCTCGTCCACCCGGGTGAACCGGGTGCCGGGGACGAAGGCGCCGTCGGGCCCCTCGGCGACGAGGTGGATGCGGCCTGCCTCCAGGAGGCCCATGACGAGGCTGGCGGCGCCGAAGTGCTCCAGGGCGTGGGAGTCGTTGAGGAGGTCGATGACGTCCTGGACGGTGCGGGCGTAGGCGAGGGCGGCGGTGGTGCCCTCGACGACCCCGGCGCGCTGCCGGCGGCCCTCGTCGAGGCCGAGGCGGGCGGCGGACTCGGTGAGTTCGTGGGTGGCGTCGCGGAGCACGCCGACGATCCGTACGGGGCGGCCGTCCGGGTCCCGGTAGACGCGGCCCTGGGTGTGGGTCCACTGGTGGGCGCCGTCGCGGCGGCGGATGCGGAAGTAGGCCCCGTACTGGTCGCTGCCGTCCTTGAGGGCCTGGGCGACGAGGGTGTCGAGCCGGCGGCCCTCGTCGGGCAGGACGCGGCTGCCCAGGGTCTCGGGGCGCCCGTCGTACTCCTCGGGGTCGAAGTCGAAGACGTCGAGGGCGGCCTCGTCCATCTCCATGGTGCCGGTGAGCAGGTCCCAGTCGAAGCCGCCCATGCGGAAGGCGGCTCCGAACGCGCTGAGGATCGGCGCCGCCGCGCCGTCCGCCGCCGGTGCCGTGTCCGGCCGGCCCGCCGTGTCCGCTCCCCCGCTGCCCACGCTCATGGGGGCCACGCTAGGGCCAGCGCGTTCCTCGCGCACCACAAAGATCTTTCAGCCGGCGAAGGTGTCGGGCTCGGGGGACTCGGGCTCGACGGGCGGCAGGAGCGGATCGTCGCCCTCGGGCTCCGGGTACGGGTCGGCGTAGGGGTCGGTGTACGGGTCCGTGTACGGGTCGGTGTACGGGTCGGTGTACGGGTCCGTGGAGGGGTCGGCGGGCGCGTCCGGCTCGGGGTACGGCTCCGAGGGCGGGTCCGGGACCACCGGCTCGTCGGGGGCGGTCGGGGTGTCGGGGGTGCTCGGGACGTCCGGCGTCGTCGGTGTGGACGGTACGTCGGGGGTGTCGGGGGTCGTGGGGGCGGCGGGTTCGGCCGGGCGCTCCGTCGGGGGCTCGGGGGTGACGCTCTCGGGCGTGTCGGGGGTGACGGGGTCGCTGAGGGCGCAGGTGTCGGGGTCGCAGTCGGGGACGGTGTCGGGCTTGCGGTCCTCGTCGCCGTCGCTGCCGGCCTTCCGCTCGATCCAGCTGTCGTCGGCGACGTTCACGATGACCAGGCTGGTGACGACGGTGGTGGTGGGCTTGACGATGATCACGCGGTCGGGGTCGAAGCCGGTCCAGGGGTCGCCGTGGTGGACGGCCCCGGAGACGCTGACGGGCGTGCGGAGCGGGTTGCCGCAGGCGCAGCGGACGCGGGGGGCGCCGTAGGGGTCGACGAGGACGGCGGTGCCGGCCTGGAGGACGGACTGGAAGGCGGAGGCCCGGCCGTCCCGGAAGCCGTGGTTGGTGACGCGGGTGTCGGCGCGCAGCAGGACGGGGGTGAGCTCGCGCAGCCAGTCGGCGACGCCGCCCTCGGGGATGCCGGCGGCCTCGGCGAAGGCGGTGAGCTTGGCGGGTTCGGCGGCGAGGTAGGAGACCTGCTGCTCGATGTCGCAGCTGGCCTCGGCGCGGGTGCCGCCGTAGAGGCCGGGGGTGGAGCCGGTGACCTCGCGGATGCCGGGGGCGCTGACGGGCTGGGCCGCGGGGTCCGGTTCCTGGAGGGCGCGCAGGCCGGCGCCGCGGGCGGTGGAGGCGGTGAAGGGGTCGGGTCCCTGGGCGGCGACCGGCTGGAGGTGCACCTCGTGGGCGGCGCCGAGGGCGGCCCGTCCGGCGGCGCCGCCGGGGTCGGCGGAGGAGCAGCCGGAGAGGAGGAGGGCGGCGGCGCCGAGCGTCGCGGCGACGGCGGTGCGGCCCTGGTGGCGGGCGGCTCCGGGGGCGGGGCGGACGGCGGCGGGGTTGCTCCGCGTCCGGCGCTGCGTGGGGCGCACGTTGCTTCTCCCGGTCGGCACGGGTGGGTTCCTCCTGTTCTGTCGCAGCCGGTGACGGGGTGCAAGCGGAGAGCGGCCGACCGGGCGGCGAGGGGAGCGCCACCCCGGACTTGAACGCGTTCAAGAGAGGCCCTAGGCTCGGCCCCGCGGCCGTTGAACGCGTTCAAGTAGGGGGGCTCCGCCATGACCGCACTGTCGGCCTTCGTCATCCCGGTCGTGACGCTCGGGATGCTCTGGGTGGTACCGACCGGGCTCGGCCTCGTCGAGGGGCCCCGGCCGCCCGGCTGGGACCTGCTGCGGCGGGCCTGGCCCCTGCTCGCCCTGCCGGGAGCCGTCTCCCTCTGGCTGCCCCGCTCGGACACCGCCACGGCGCTCGCGGCCTGCTACGCGCTCGCCACCCTGGCCCTCGCGCTCCAGGCCCCGGCCCGGCTCGCCCTGACCACCTCGCTGCGCCCCGGCGAGATCGCCGTCCTCACGGCCCTGGTCTGCCCGTCCGTGGCCGGACTGGCGCTCGTCGCCGAGCGGGCCGCGTACCCCCTCTTCGGCTTCGAGCTCGACATCCTGGCGCTGACCGTGCCGCACTTCCACTTCGCGGGCTTCGCCGCCGCGCTGGTCGCCGGGCTGCTCTGCCGGACGTCCGGCGAGGGCGCCCTGGCCGGGACCGCCGCGCTCAGCGTGCCCGCCGGCACCCTGCTCGTCCTGATCGGCTACTTCGTCGACGACTGGGCGGAACTGGCCGGCGCGGTCGTCCTCACCGCGGGCATGGCCGCCGTCGCGGTCCTCACCCTGCGCGAGCGGCGCGGACTCGCCTCCGGCCCCGCCACCCGGACCCTGCTCGCGGTCTCCGCCCTGGTCCTGGTCGCCACCATGGCGCTGGCGCTCTGGTGGGCGCTGGGCGAGGCGACCGGACTCCCCCATCCCACCCTGACCTGGATGGCCGCCACCCACGGACTCGGCAACGCGCTCGGCTTCGCCGTCTGCGCCCTGCTCGCCCACCGCCGGCTCCGCGCCGCCGGCCACCACCGCCCCGCCCCCCTCCCGCGAACGGAGCTCCCGGCATGACCCGCATCCTCGGCGACGTGACCCCGCGCCGCACCCTCACCTACCGCGAGGTCGGCGCCACCCGCACCCCCGGCGCGCTCCCCGCCGGCTACCACCACCTGCGCCACAGCGCGCCCGTCGGCCACGGCCCCGACGCCTTCCGGGCCGCCGCCGAGGCCGTCACCACCTGGCGGATGCACCGGGCCACCGGCGCCCGGGTCCGCTCCTCGGCGGGCCGGGCGGCCCCGGGCGTCACCCTGGAGGTCGCGCTCGGCATCGGCCCGCTCGCCTTCGGCGCCCCCTGCCGGGTGGTCTGGGTCCCCGAGGAGGAGCACCGGGCCGGCTTCGCGTACGGCACGCTCACCGGCCACCCCGAGTGCGGCGAGGAATCGTTCCTGGTGGAGCTGGAGCCCGACGGCACGGTCCGCTTCACCGTCACCGCCTTCAGCCGCCCCGCCGCCTGGTACACCCGGCTCGCCGGCCCCGTGGTCCCCCGCCTCCAGCTCGCCTACGCCCGGCGGCTCGGCCGCGTCCTCGCCCGGATCGCCGCCGGATAGGGGGCGCCGGATAGGGGGCCGCACCGGCCCCGCCGGGCCGATACTGGAGACGATGGAGTGGTTCACCGCGCCCGAGCTGTGGCTGGGCCGGACCGTCTTCCAGCGCGGCCTGGCCGTGCTGTACTGCGTGGCCTTCCTGTCGGCCGCCCTCCAGTTCCGGGCGCTCATCGGCGAGCGCGGCATGCTCCCCGTACCGGAGTACCTGCGCCGGACCACCCCTCTCCGCACGCCCTCGCTCTTCCACTGGCACTACTCGGACCGGCTCTTCGCGGCGGTCGCCTGGACCGGCTTCGCGGGGGCCGCGGCGCTGGCGGCCGGGGCCGGCGACGCGGTGCCGCTCGCCGTCTCCATGCTGCTGTGGCTGCTGCTGTGGGGCCTCTACCTGTCGATCGTGAACGTGGGCCAGACCTGGTACGCCTTCGGCTGGGAGTCGCTGCTCCTGGAGACCGGCTTCCTCGCGGTCTTCCTCGGCAACGACGACATCGCCCCGCCGCTCCTCGTCCTGCTGCTGCTCCGCTGGCTGCTCTTCCGCGTCGAGTTCGGCGCCGGGCTCATCAAGATCCGCGGCGACGCGTGCTGGCGGAATCTGACGTGCCTCTGCCACCACCACGAGACCCAGCCGATGCCGGGCCCGCTGAGCTGGTTCTTCCACCGGCTCCCCCGCCCGCTGCACCGCGTCGAGGCGGCCGCCAACCACGTCGTCCAGCTCGGTGTGCCGTTCCTGCTCTTCGCCCCGCAGCCGGTGGCCACGGTCGCGGCCGGCCTGATGATCGTCACCCAGCTGTGGCTGGTGCTCTCCGGCAACTTCGCCTGGCTCAACTGGCTCACGATCGTCCTCGCGGCCGCCGCCCTCGACCTCTCCTCCCTCACCGGCGACCACCCCCGCCCGGACCCGCCGCTCTGGTACGCGGCCCTGGTCCTCGCCCTCACCGCCCTGGTCCTCTTCCGCAGCTACCGCCCGGTGCGCAACCTGCTCTCCCGCCACCAGGCGATGAACCGCTCCTACGACCCGTTCCACCTGGTCAACACCTACGGGGCCTTCGGCACGGTCGGCCGCGTCCGCGACGAGATCGTCGTCGAGGGGACGAGCGATCCGGAGCCGGGCCCGGACACGGAGTGGCGTGAGTACGCCTTCAAGGGCAAGCCCGGCGACCCCCGCCGGCTCCCCCGCCAGTTCGCCCCGTACCACCTGCGGCTCGACTGGCTGATGTGGTTCGCGGCGCTCTCCCCGGGCTACGCGCGCGAGTGGTTCGGGCCCTTCGTCGAGCGGCTGCTCGCGGGGGACCGGGACACCCTGCGGCTGCTCGCGCGCAATCCGTTCCCGGACGCCCCGCCGGTCCACGTGCGCGCCCGGCTCTACCGGTACCGCTTCTCCACCTGGCGCGAACTGCGCACGACCGGGGCGTGGTGGCAGCGGCGGCTGCTGCGCGAGTACCTGCCGCCGGTCCGGCTGCGGGGCTGAGCCGGACACGGCGGTGGGGCCCCGGGGCCGGGGGGGCGGGGGGCCCCGGGCGCGGGGGGCCGCGCGGGGGGCGGGGGGGGGGGGGGGGGGCGGGGGGGGCGCGGGGCGCCTGCGCCGCGCCCCGCGCCCGGGGGGGGGGCCTCCGCGCCCCCCGGGGTGGCCCCCGGTGGGGGTGGGGCCGGGGGCACCGGGGCCGTACGGGCCGGCCGGGACGCCGTGCGTCGGGGCAGCGATCAGTCGATGCCCGGCAGGATGTGGGGCTCGGCGAGGTCGTCCTCGTAGCCCGCCAGGCGGATCGGGGCCGAGCGGGCCCACACTTCGAGGCTGCCCAGCTCGCCGTTGCGCCGCTGCCGTTCGGAGGGTTCCGACGGTCGGGATTCCTGCTTCGTCAGTTCGGGTGTCACCGCGCACTCCTTTGTGTCGCGTCAGAGGGGAACGTAGAGCCGTTCGGTCGCGGTGGCGCCGGTCTTCGGGCGGGACCGCGGCCGAGGTGGGTGGCCAGTCCCCTGGCCGACCGTGGAGCGGGTGTCGCTCCGGTGGCCGACCGTGGGCATCAGAGTAACCAAATGAGCGCGGTTGCGCTCTACCGGGCTCAAAAGTGTGACGCGATCGGGTGACGGAGACCGGAAGTGCGGGCGCCCCCGGGGCGCCGGCGCGCCGGCGGGGCCCGCGGCGCGGCCTCGACCCACCCCCCGCGCGTAACTCAATATGAAACAGCCACACAATCCTCCCCCCCCGCTCCCCCCGCGGGGGGGGGGGCCCCCCCCCGGCCCCCCCCCCCCCCCCCCCCCGGGCGCCCGCCCCCCCCCCCCCCCCCCCGCCGGCGGGCAGGGCCCCTCTTCGGGACGGACGGGCAGGGCTACCACTTGCCGGGGAAGTAGTCCTTCATGAAGACGCCGTACAGGTCCTCGCCGGCCTCGCCGCGCACCACCGGGTCGTAGACGCGCGCGGCGCCGTCGACCAGGTCCAGCGGGGCGTGGAAGCCCGCCTCGGCAAGCCGCAGCTTCTCGAAGTGCGGGCGCTCGTCGGTGATCCAGCCGGTGTCGACCGAGGTCATCAGGATCTTGTCGGTCTCGAACATCTCCTGGGCGCTGGTCCGGGTCACCATGTTCATGGCCGCCTTGGCGGCGTTGGTGTTCGGGTGCCCGGCGCCCTTGTAGCCGCGGGAGAAGACGCCCTCCATGGCGGAGACGTTGACGACGTACGCGCGACCGCTCGCGGCCTTGGCGGCGGCCTCGGCCATCGACGGACGCAGGGCGCTGATCAGGATGAACGGCGAGGTGTAGTTGCAGAGCTGGGTCTCCAGGAGCTCCACCGGGGAGATCTGGTCGATGGTCTGCACCCAGGTGTTGGACTCCACCACGTCCGGCAGCAGGCCGCCCGCGTCGATCGCGGTGCCCGCCCGGTACTGCTCCAGGCCGGCGTTGCCCGCGACCAGCGCGAGGTCGGCGACCTTCTGGGCGTCGAGGCCGCTGGTGCCGACCGGGAGCGCGGCGAGGCCGTCGACCGCGCCGGAGTTGAAGGCACCGATGACGTGGTGGGCGGGCAGCTCGCCGGCGGGCAGCGGCGCGGTCTCGCCGTCGACCAGGGCCGCGTAGGCGGAGGGCAGTCGGCGCACGGTCTGCGTGGCGTTGTTGATCAGGATGTCCAGCGGACCGGCGGCGGAGACCTGCTCGGCGAGGGCCACGGCCTGGGCCGGGTCGCGCAGGTCGATGCCGACGACCTCCAGGCGGTGGATCCACTCCGCCGAGTCCTCCATCGCCTTGAAGCGGCGGATGGCGTCCTTGGGGAAGCGGGTGGTGATCGTGGTGTGCGCGCCGTCGCGGAGCAGCCGCAGCGCGATGTACATGCCGATCTTGGCCCGGCCGCCGGTGAGCAGGGCGCGCTTGCCGGTGAGGTCGGCGCGGATGTCCCGCTTGGACCGGTTCAGGGCCGCGCAGTCCTGGCAGAGCTGGTGGTAGAAGTAGTCGACCTCGACGTACCGGGTCTTGCAGGTGTAGCAGGACCGGGGGCGCTGGAGTATGCCCGCGATCTTGCCCTCCTCGGTGACGGAGGAGGGCAGGATGCCCTCGGTCTCGTCGTCGATGCGCTGGGCGGAGCCGGTCGCGGTGGCCTCGGTGACCGCGCGGTCGTGCGCGGTCTTGGCGGCGCGGCGCTCCTGGCGGCGGCGCTGCTTGACCATGCGGTAGATGCCGGCGGTGGCGCGGCGGACGGCGATCGCGTCGGGGTGGTCGACCTCGATCTTCTCCAGCTCGTCGAGGACGCTCAGACAGACGGCCAGGCGCTCGGGGTCGATGCCCGGCCCGTACTCCTGGGTTTCTTCAGTCACCGTCATGGCCGTGGTCGTTCCTCGATCGCTCGCGGGCGGGATGCCGCCGGGGGGTGTGAAGTGTCAACTTTACGGAGCGGGGGGCCGCCGCTCCAAACCCGTTCCCGGGGCGTGGTCCAGCGCACAGTCGCCGCACAGGCCGCCGGAGGCGGAGCGGTAGTAGAGGCAGCAGGTGGTGCGGCGCAGTGCCGGGCCGCGGACGGTCCGGGCGAGGTCCGGGTGGTCGAGGAGGCCCTGGACGAGGACGGCGGCCCGGTCGGCGGTCCCAGGCCTGCCGTGGGCGCGGGACCAGCGGACGAGTTCGCGCAGGGCGCCGGCGAGCGCCGATCCGGCGTTGCCCCAGAGCAGCCGGGGCGAGATCCGCCCGTCGCGGGCGAAGGCGGCGTGCAGCGGGACGAGATGGGCCTCCTGGACGGCCTCGCGGAGCGCGGCGACGGTGCCGGGGCGGGTGTCGGTGCCGGACCACCACAGGTCGTCCGGGGCGCCGAGGGCCGGGTCCCAGTGCAGCCGCGCCGGGTCGAGGGCGGGGAAGCGGCCGTGCAGGGCGGCCGGCCCGAGCGCCGTGGACCAGAGGCGGGCGGCGAGTCCGAGGTGGGCGACGGAGGCGCCGACGCGCCGCTCGGACGCGCCGAGCGCGGCGGCGACCCGGTCCACGCGCGCGTGGAGGGGTGCGTCGCCCGCGGGGTCCTCGTCGCCCGCGTAGAGCCGGGCGAGCGGGCGGTGGTCGCCGCCGGCGGGCGGCGGGGTGGTCCGGAGCGCGAAGAAGCCGCCGAGGTCGGGCGTGCTGTCGTCCGGTGCCATCGCTCCCCCAGGGTGGTTCCGCCGGTACGGCTCCGGCGGCGCGGCGCCACCGTATCCCGGAGCCGCCGGTCCGCCCCGCCGGGCCTTGCGACCTTCCGGATCTTTCATGGCTTCCCGGCCTTCATTGCTTTGCGGCTTTCATCGCTTTCCGGATCTTGCGGGCCAAAGTGGACCGGTCGGCTCGGCGACTGGCTCGGGATGTGGATCCCGCCCGCTCGGCGGGGTGCGGCCGGTACCGCTTCCCGAGCCCTGATTGACCCGGTTTCGCACCATGTGACCTGCGATGACATACGCCTGCGGGTGTACGGACCCGCCGCGTACTGCGTCGGCGGTACCGGTGAAGGGGTTCCCTGGTCTGACGACGGGAACGGTCCGCGGGGCGATGGTGGAGGGTATGAGTCCCCTGCTGCTGTCCGTCGTCCTGTCGCTGGTCTCCGCGGTCGCGTACGCGGGGGCGGCGATCGTGCAGGAACGGGTCGCGGCGGACGCCCCCGGGCTGACGTACGCGCCGCTGCGCAATCCGGTCTGGTGGGGCGCCGTGCTGCTGAACGGGCTCGGCGCGGCCCTGCACGTGGTGGCCCTCGCCTACGGGCCGCTCAGCGTGGTGCAGCCGCTGGGCGCCCTCACCATCGTGTTCGCGCTGCCGATGGCCGCCCTGTTCGTCCGGCGGCGGGCGGGGCGGCGGGCCTGGCACGGGGCGCTGATGGCGACGGCCGGGCTGGCCGGTCTGCTGAGCGTGACCGACGGCGGCGAGGGCCGGACGCCCGACGGCGGGGAGCGCTGGCTGCTGGCCGGGGCCACGTTCGCCGTGGTGGCGGCGCTGTTCGTGCTCGCGCGACTGGCCGGCCGCTTCGCGCTGCGCGGGGTCGCGCTGGCGGCGGCCGCGGGCGTGGCCTTCGGGGTGGCGTCGGTCTTCACCAAGGCGGTCGCCGAGGAGTGGACGGCGGACACCCCGCTCGCCGAGTGGGGCTCCGCGCTGGTCCTGTCGGCGCTCGCCGTCACCGGACTGCTGCTGTCCCAGGCGTCCTACCGGGGCGCCGGGCTCGCCGCCCCGCTCGCCACGGTGACCGTGGTGAACCCGGTGGTGGCGGCCACCGTCGGCCTCACCCTCTTCGGCGAGGGCTTCCGGTACGGGGCGGCGGGCACCGTGGCGGCGCTGGTCTGCGGCGCGGTCGCGGCGGGCGGTCTCGTCGAGCTGACCCTCGACCGGCTGGCCCGCCCCGGCGGGGACGGGCCCTCCGCGTCAGATGGAGACCCCGCGGGCCCTGAGGTAGGCGAGGGGGTCGATGTCGGAGCCGTACCCGGGACCCGTCCGCACCTCGAAGTGGAGATGCGGTCCCGAGCTGTTGCCGGTCGATCCTGAGCGCCCGATGCGCTGACCGCCGGTGACCCGCTGTCCCTCGCGGACGGAGACGGCGGAGAGGTGGGCGTACTGGCTGTAGCGGCCGTCGTCGTGGCGGACGACGATCTGGTAGCCGTACGCACCGCCCCAGCCGGCGGAGACGATCCGACCGTCGGAGACGGCCTTGACGGTGGTGCCGGTGGGCACGGGGAAGTCGACGCCGGTGTGGTAGCCGCTGGACCAGGACGAGCCGGGCTTGCCGTAGCGGGTGCCGATGTCGGCGGAGACCGGGGCGGAGTAGCGGTCCTCGCGGGGCTCGCTCTGCGGCTTCGGCTTCGGCTTGCTCTGGGGCTTCGGCTTGGCCTGGGTCTGCGGCTTGTTCTCCGGCTTCGGCTTGGTCTCCGGCTTCGGCCGCGGCTTGTTCTCGGGCTTGGGCCGCGGCGTGGTCCGGAGCTTCTCGACCGGCTTGGCCGGCGGGGCCTGGGCCGTCTTCACCGGGGGCTTCGGCTGCGGCTTCGCGGTGTGCCGGTCGGCGGCCGGCTTGACGGCCGGGGGCTTCGCGGCGGGCGCGGACGCGGCCGGGGGCCTCGGCGCGGGCGTGGCGCCGACCGGGGGCTTCGGGGGCGTGACGGGCTTGGCGGCGGGGGGCCGCGGGGCCGTCGGGCGGGCGCTCGGCCCGGCCGGCGGGCGGGGCGGGGCGGCGATCCTCAGGGTGAGGCGCTGGCCGGGGTGGATGAGGTCGGGGTCGTCCCCGACGACCTTGCGGTTGATCTCGTACAGGCGCTGCCAGCCGCCGCGGACCCGTTCGTCGCGGGCGATCTCGGAGAGCGAGTCGCCGGGGGTGACGGTGTACATCTCGCGGACGGTGGGGACGGTCGTCGGACCGGGCTTCTCGGGCGCGGCCTGCGGTAAGGCGCGCTGCGCGGGGAGCGAGGTCGTCCGTACGTCGTTCCCGCCGCCCCCGGCACCGCCGGTGTCCGGCGCGGGCCCGCCGCGGGCGAGTCCGGCGCGGCTGCCGCAGGCGGGCCAGGCGCCGGGCCCCTGGCCCTTGAGGACCCGCTCGGCGACGGCGATCTGCTGGTCCTTGGAGGCCAGGTCGGCCCGGGGCGCGAACTCGCGGCCGCCGTACGCCTCCCAGGTGGACTGGCTGAACTGGAGTCCGCCGAAGTAGCCGTTGCCGGTGTTGATGCGCCAGTTGGAGGAGGACTCGCAGGAGGCGACCTTCTCCCAGACGTCCAGCGAGGCCGCCTCGGCGGCGCCGGCGCCGATGAGCGGCAGCGCGATGCCGGCCCCTCCGACGGTGGCGGTGAGCGAGGCGCGGTTGATCCGGCTCGGCTGGTGGCGGCGGTGACGTCCGCGTACGGCCATGGGCCCCCCTAGAACACAGCGACAGCGGTCCAAGTTACGGGGGTCGCACGCTGTGTGACAAGCCGGTCGCGGAAGTCCGCCGGGACGCTGGAGTCCCGTACGTCACCGGGTTGTTGACGCCCCGGGCGGCCCCGCGGGCCGGCCGAGCCCGGCGGGGCCGGGTTGCGGCTGGGGCTCCGGGGGCGGTACGGGCCCGCCGGGCTGCGGCGGCGCGGGCGGTGCCGGGTCGGGCGGGACGGGCACCGGGTTGGGCGGCGGCACCGGCGGGGGCGACGGCTCCGGCGGCGGGATCGGCGAGGGCGGCAGCGGGTCGGGATACGGATGGGTCATGACGGATCTCCCGGTCGACGGTCCCCCTGGGCGGCTCCCCCTCCCCTCCAGGGTGGCACCGGCGCCGCCGCCCCGGCCCGCGCGCGCCTCCGAACGGGTCACGCGCGCGGGCGCGCGCTCACCACAGGCCGGGAGTGGCGCCCAGCTGCCGTTTGGCCGCGCGCACCACCTCGGCGGAGGCCGGCGGGGCCTCTTCGGGGTGCCGAGCGGCCCATTTGGCGGCGTAGGGGCAGAGCGGCACCACGGGCACGCCCTCGCGGGCGGCGATCGCGTAGAACTCGCGCACGAGCGCGCCCGCGATCCCCCGGCCCTCGTGGTCGGCGTCGACGACCGTGTGGACGGCGACGAGGGCGTGCGGCTCCGCGTCGAGGGCGAAGTAGACGATCACGCCGGCGAAGACGTCGTCGACGTACGCCTCCAGCCGCCCCTTCTCCCGCACGTCACGGATGACCGGCTCGACCGCCTGCGGCTCTGCCATGTGGAGCGCTCCCTGGGCTCAGACCTGTGCCGGCACCGCGTGCGGCGGACGCACGGTGTCGCTGCCGGGCACGGGCGCCGAGGCGTCGGCGCCCAGCTCCACGATGCGGTTCCCGGCGTCGACGTGCACGACACGGGGCACGTACGCCCGGGCCTCGGCGTCCTCCATCTGCGCGTAGCTGATGAGGATCACCAGGTCCCCGGGGTGCACCAGGTGCGCCGCGGCCCCGTTGATCCCGACGACCCCGGACCCCCGCTCCCCCTCGATGACGTACGTCTCCAACCGGGCACCGTTGGTGATGTCGACGATGTGCACGAGCTCACCGGGCAGCAGATCGGCGGCGTCGAGCAGATCGGCGTCGACGGTCACGGAACCGACGTAGTGGAGGTCCGCCTGGGTGACGGTGGCCCGGTGGATCTTGGACTTGAATATCGTTCGAAGCATTGAGGTACTCCTGGACATAGGCTCCCTGCCTGCATTTTTGCAGGTCAAGGGCTGTTTCCACACCCTACAACGAGTCGCAGGTTCGGGCAGCTGTCCCCAGGTTTTTCAGGACTGATGCTGACCACTTGCTGACTTTCCTGACACATCGTCAGGCAACGCTGGGAGGCTTCACCCGCTCTCCCTGGCCCCACCGCGACGACCCCACAAGCCTACGCAGCACCCCTCCAAGAACCCTCGTGATCGTCGTCACCCCGATAGTGCGACGACCGAAGCTGCACGGCTACCTAGGCGGTGTCTTCAAATGATCTTGACTGGTGGATCATGGTGTCGTGATACGTCGCCATGAACTGTCGGATGCAGAGTGGGAGTTTGTCCGGCCCCTGCTGCCCGAGTCGTTGCGGGGGCGGAAGCGGCTGGACGACCGCCGGGTGCTGAACGGGATCGTGTGGAAGTTCCGGACAGGGACCGCCTGGCGGGATGTGCCCGAGCGCTACGGCCCGTGGGCCACGCTGCACACGCGCTTCCGCAGGTGGGCGGCGGACGGGACGTTCGACCGGATGCTCCGCGCTGCTCAGGCGAGGGCGGATGCGGCGGGCGACGTCGAGTGGCTGGTGTCGGTCGACTCGACCGTCGTCCGCGCTCACCAGCATGCGGCCGGGGCCCGAAAAGGGGGCTCCGCGAACCGGCCCTCGGCCGGTCCAGAGGCGGTCTGACCAGCAAGATTCACCTCGCTTGTGACGGGCGGGGCCGACCGCTCGCGTTCGTCGTCACGGGCGGCAACACCAACGACTGCACCCGGTTCACCGCCGTGATGGAGGCGATCCGGGTGCCCCGCCTCGGACCGGGACGGCCGCGGGTCCGGCCCGATCACGTCCTGGGTGACAAGGGCTACAGCTCGAAGGCGATCCGCGCCTGGCTCCGCCGCCGCGGCATCCCGCACACGATCCCCGAGCGGGCCGACCAGGTCCGCAACCGGGCCCGGCGGGGCAGCCGCGGAGGCCGCCCGCCGGCCTTCGACCGCGAGGCGTACAAGCACCGCAACGTGGTGGAGCGGTGCTTCAACCGCTTGAAACAGTGGCGTGGCATCGCGACCCGGTACGACAAGACCGCCGAGTCCTACGAAGCCGCCGTCACCCTCGCATCACTGCTGATGTGGGCGTGACATTTGACGACAGAACCTAGCAGCGAATCCCGGTTCAGCAAAGCCGACGACTCTCGCAACCATGAGCACGGCTCGCCTGGCGTCCATCTGGAGCAGCCACGACGAGTGTCCGAAAAGTTCGAAATCCGGCCAGAACAAAAACGCAGCCCAGCCCGTAGCCGCGCCTAGCCTCAGGCCAGCCTGAAGGAGCCGTCACCTCCCATGGAACCGCAGCCGCACCCTTCCGGAAACAGCCAACCCCGCACGCGACAGCCCGTCGAACCCGTCCTTATGGACACTTCCGAGGTCGCCGCAATGCTCAGCATGTCCACGAGCTGGGTCTACAGGGAAGCGTCGAAACTGGGCTTGAAGGGATACAAGCTCGGCCGGGGCAAGAACGCCAAGGTCCTGTACAAGAGGACCGAGGTCTTCAAATGGCTGGAGAACCAGAAGATCCACTAATCACTGGTCTCGTGGATGCTCCAGCCGCGGCCGACAAGTTCCTCCGTGTAGGGCGCAGCGTGCCGCCGATGGGCGGCCAGCACCAGCAAGTGCGTGGGGCGGGTGGCCCCGACGAAGATGAGCTGTGCAGCGCGCTGCACGGTCACTTGTGCACGCTGGACGTTGCCTCCGACCAGGAGCTTGAGCGTCTCCTGGATGTCGTGCTTACTGCCTCTCCTGTCCAGGCATTCAAGGAGAAGTGTTGCTGCGTGGGTCTCCCCCTTGGCGCCCTGTATGGACCCTGCGACGGAAGGCACACGCAGCGGCGGGTCCTGATCGTTGTGGGCTGTGACGTCGCTGGCAGTGCCCTCCGGCCGTGGGACAAACCTAAGGCTCTCCGCCAGCGCGGCACTGCCTCGCAGCGGCGCCTGCGCAAGGTCGGGAACGAGTTCGAGGAGTCGTGCGGTCGTAGACTTCCAGGCCGTTTCATCGGCGTCACCGAGGCCCATGAGTAGATCGCGCAGGACCATCCGCAGTCGGCCGCCCGCCGTGGTCATGGATCGTTCCAGGCGGCTCAGAGGCGGGAGGGGCACGGTGAGGGCCGGCCTCATGGTCGTGCGCACACCTTCCCACAGCTCGGCTACTGCTTCGTGGTCACTGCCGGTGGCTGCCCATCGCGCTCCGGCAGCGCGAACAGTGCTGATCAGGATCCCCTGCGCCGCAACACGTCCTGCTGGAGCGTGGTCGGGGAGGTAGCAGGTGAGCGCCTGCGGATACTTGGGCGATGTTCCCTTGGCCAGCCGTGCTCCGAGTATGCGAGGCGGGTTTCGGTCCAGCACTTCACGCGGGACGAGCGCATGTGCCATGCGTTCGAATGCCGGCACAACCTCAAGGACGGAATGATCGTCGAAGAGGAGGAGGCCGATCTGGGTGTCCGGGCCGGCACCGCTGATCCGTTGCTGTCGGCGGATGGTGAGAGCGCTCGCCATGTCCGCGATCTTGGGTCCGAATCTCTGGCTGACGGGCAGCTCGGCGGCCAACGGGGCTGGAAACGCTGATGCCCTCGCCGAAGCCGGCATTCCATCCGTGTAGATCCCCTGGTTCACGTCCCCCACACGCTGAACGACTACACCGGAGGAGAAGACGAGGTCCAGCAGGTGCTGCTGCACATCGCTGGTGTCCTGCATCTCATCGAGCAACACGAACGGGAAGCGCCGTGATACCGCCATGGAAATTTCAGGGTTCCGAGTGAGGTACCACTCCGCGATCGCGTACATGTCGTCATAGCGGAACACTCCTTGCTTGGCCAGCTGCCGCTTCAGACGAACGAACTGCCCGCCGCTGACTGTCGTATCAGGATCGGCCGGCGTGCTGCCGCGGGGGCCGGTCACCTTCAGCTTTCCGGCCTCGCAGACGAAGACAGCCTGGGCCACGGTGTCGAACCCGTCGCGGCGACGCCTCAGGAAGCTCCGGAGAGTGGCGAAGTCGGGGCGTTCCAGCAGTCGCAGGGCTGCGGCTTCGTAGACGTCGTCGTCCACAGCCTGCACTTCGTAGCCCAGGGCGCGGATGGCCGGCAGGGCGAGGAAGGTGTTGGTGAAGGACTGGATCGTCCCGATGAAGTGCGGGTACTGGAGAAACCGTCGTCCGTCGGGAACCGCTGTGAGGCGGTTGATGATCTCGTCCTTCGCGGTGTTCGTGTGCGAGAGGACGCAGATGCCCTGGGTCCGTGAGGTCCATGCGGCGGCGAGCAGGGCCAGCTTGAGTCCGATCAGCGTGGTCTTGCCGGAACCGGGTGCCGCTTGGAGGTCCTGGGAGAGCTCGCTTTGTACGAAGTCCCACTGCTCGGCATGGGGCAGGTCGAGGCCAAGGATCCGGGCGAGCGCCTCGACCTTGTCCTTCACCAGGGCATCGGGCAGATACGGAGGCTTCACCGCTCCACCTCGCCGCAGATGTGGTTGAACGCAGCAACCAGATAGGGAGGAAGATCGCCTTCCGTAAGTTCCGTGGCCTCGAGGAGGTCAGCCGCGTGCTGGGCTGCAATCGTCTTGCTGGCGTTACCCAACTTCAAGGGCTCGTAAATACGGAGAGCGACAATCTCCAGTGGGACGTCGTCTGCCTTCCACGTCTCCACCTCCTCCTGCGCAGCGTCAGTCAGTTTCTTGAGCCTCTCCGCGCCCGGCCACGAGCTCTCGGACGAACGGGCCGCGCGGACCGCCTGGTGCATCAGGGTAGCCATGGGCCAGGAAGCCGCCGCGAGGTCGTACTCGAGGGTCCAGGAATCCGAGACGAAGGTCTTGACCGGCCCGTTGTCCTCCTTCTTGAGGCCGGCGACGTGTTCGGCGATCTCAGCCGGAGTCATCTCCGCCGAGCAGCGCAGTTCGCCCCTCATCTTGGCCGAGGTGTCTTTCGGTACGAGGTCTCGGTCCCTGATGCAGGCCACAGGGATGGGGACCTGCTCGCCGTCGCGCTGGAAGATCCTGCTGTAACGGAACAGCCCGACGTGCCCGACGTTCACCACGCTGATGCCGCGTTCGCTGAAGGATCGGCCCATGGCCTTGGCGAGAGCGGGAAGGAAGATCGCCTCGGCATCGCCCTCAACGACCGCGACGCCGCGGGCGAAGAACAGGTTGGCCTTGGTCACGTCCAGGAAGCGGGAGAGAAAGGCGTAGTCGCCGTCGTCGAGCTTGGTGTGCCCAGGCGCCAGGCTGAACGTACGTCCCCGGGCCACCATCGTGAGGGACCCGACCGGCATGGCTGACGCCAGATTGGGGCTGTGTGTGGTCAGGATGACCTGGACGGGCGCCGCTGCGGCTTCCTCGGCTTCTTCCGACCGTTCACGCAGCAGATCCATGATCCGGGTCTGAAGTTGCGGATGAAGGTGAGCCTCCGGCTCCTCGATGAGCAGCAGCGGCGCGATGTCGCCCTTCCCGAGAAGCAAGAGCTCTGCGGCCATGAACAGCGCGTTGTTGTAGCCCAGCCCACGACGGGTCCATTCGTCGGACGCCGAGAAGAGAGTTAGCTCCAGCCTCTCCAGGGCCCGGGCCAGCGACGCGTCACCCGCGACCCCGATCTTCCCTCGGAGCACGTCCCCGCCGATCGCGAACTTCTGCAGGTACGCCGTGTTGATGTCGTCCCGGGCCGCGGTAACGGCTGCGTTCCGGCCGATGTGATGCTCTGCGCGGCTGAGGATGCCTACGAGCGTGGAAGCCGAGTCGTCCTCCGCGTCGAAGTCATCCTTGTCCTGGTCCGTCATCGCTGGATAGCTGGCAAGGATCTGCGACAGCCGGGACCCTCGCCCCGAGCGGAGCTCTGCTTCGGCGTCTCGGAGCGGACGAAGGTAGGTGGCTTTCAGGAACTCACGCGCCGCCCCATCGAGAGCCGGCCCATTCCCGCCCTCGCCGGTGCGCGTGCTCCAGGACACACGATTCCGGAGCGGGTCCATGAGCTGCGCCTTGAAGGTGACGTCCAGGACAGCGTTGCCACGACCATTATTCGACAGCAACTCCAGGAAGGTCCCCTGCTCCTGCGTAGACAGGTCCTCGAACCGACAGGAGATCGAGAAGCTCTCCGCCCTGCCACGGTCACCGACGTGGAAGTCGTCCCTCGATACCCGGTAGTAGTCCGCCGCCGCGGTCTGCAAGCACAGGCGAATCCCGTCGACGATCGCAGTCTTCCCGCTGTCGTTCTCTCCCACCAGAACATTCGTCCCCGGACTGAACGACACATCCAGCGACTCGCCCGAACCGTCGTCCTCTTGTGCCGCAGCGCCAAAGATCCTGAAGTTCTCGGCGCGCAGTCGCGCTAGGTACATGGCCCCCCATGTCACAGGGACCTGCGCCCGAGCAGGCGCAGGCGCAGACAACCGCCTCAAGTGCCCCACCCGTAAGCGGATTACCCACGGATCATATGCCCGCACTGGTTGCCTATGAGGCGGATCACCGTGCTTCGTAGCCAACCAAGGATCACTACCTGGTTCTCACCAGGGTTGGCGACGTGGTCTCCGTAGCGCTGTGACTACGCTGCAAGAGGCCACTGCATAGCGCGCCGCATCCTGCTGGGCCAGCTCTGAGGTCGGCCTAGTATTACGGCAGGACTTCGATGCGTTGCCTGGTCAATGACGCCGATCGTCTTTCACGAGGGTCGGTCTACCTTTGCTGCACCCCCGCGTCACGCGTGAAGCACCGACCGTCCCGCATCGGACAGTCGCACGACGACCAGTACATGTGCGCGAATGCTGAGCTGGCGTTGTCAGAGCCCGCTGTCACCATCCGAGCATGGTCCAGATCAGCCCCAGGCTCGCCCGCACGTACTTCGCGGAGATCTCCGCCGGTTCCGCCATCCCGCTCGCCCTGGACGACCTCGTGAGTATGGCGCGGCTGCGCCAGCACGGCCACGTCGTCCTCGGCGACATCGCGGTCCGCTGCTACAAGTACAAGTCGAAGTGGACGTACGACGAACGCGACATCCGCCGCGCCGCCCAGGTGTTCGCCGACTTCCTCCTGGACACCGACGACGTCGTAGAGGTCCAGCTGCCGCCCTACCGCGAGCACAGCGGCCAAGACCCGGAGGAGCGGGCCGGGCCAACTGGCGGGAGCGGATCGCCTCCTGGATGTACTGGGACGCCCGGCACACCCACGAGCTGAAGCGGCCGTACGAAGTGCGCGACGACAGCTGGCAGCGGATCGGCGTCGGCGGGATGCCAGGGGAACTGACGTGGGAGGAGTTCATCTCAGCGTCGAGCAAGAGCCGGCGGACCATCGGCAACACCAGGCCGCTGGAGCTGATGCCCCGCTCGGACAGCGGCCTCTTCCTGCCAAAAGCCTACGCCGAACTTCTCAACCGATGGGAACAGGCGGCAGAGGGGCTCGTCGGCCGGGCCCGGATCTGCAGCCGCTCGCGTGCCCAGGGCCCAAGGTGGGGCGCTTGGCGCACGCCGAGCCCGCTCGGCTACATCACCCTGTGCCCGCCATGCTCGGGAGCCACCTTCCAGCGGTACACCGGCCACCTGCGCGGGGTTCTCTACGAGTCGCCTCGCAGGCGCCGCACCCGCGCCGACGAATACCTGTGCCGCATGTGCGCGGAGACGCGGGCGTCGGTCTGGGACCACTGCCACGACCACGGCTACGTACGCGGCCCGCTGTGCGCCAGCTGCAACACGTATGAGGGGAAGAGCACCGCACCGCACACTCCTTCCTGCGGGTCCCGGAGGGCTCCGCGCTGCACCTGTTGGAGTGCCGCGGCTGCTTGGAACGGCGGACCCTGCCCACCCGATACCACGCCGCCCTCGCCCGGAGGATGCATCTGGAGGCGACCGAGCGCCACGTCATCCGTTCCCGCCGCTGTCGGCGTGAGCCGTACGTCGAGGACGCCGAACTTGACCAAGGCGTGTACCACTTCGAACTGACCTGCTGGTGGCACGACTCACAGTGGTCGAAGGCCGTCACGGCGGTGGAGGCCGCGGCGCGGGTGCGGGAGTTTGCCGACCAGACGCTTGCGGCCGGACAGCCAGGCGCCGTGGTGCTGGCACCGCGCGTGCCAGCGGACACACCGCACCTTGCATGACCCCGCGAAACGGGAGCGAGCCCGGACCATTGGTCCCGGCTGGGACTGAGCACGTCTGTGTGCGGATGCGGAATACCTAGAGCTTCCATGTGATTGGCCTTCCTGACGAGAGCTCGGGAGGGGGCGCTGGTGGCCGAGCTGATGTTGTTCCAGCGAGACGCGGACGGGCGGGATGTCGAGCTGTCCGGTTCGACGGTGGCGCTGGAGGTCGAGCTGCAGCGGCGGGTAGAGGCCGGTCTGGAGCAGATGCTCGGGATCCGGTTCGTGGCGTCGGAGTATGCGACCGGGCCGTGGCATCGGGGGCGGATCGACACGTTGGGGCTGGACGAGAACGGCAGCCCGGTGGTGATCGAGTTCAAGAGGGGCTCCGACAGCGGGGTACTGTCGCAGGCCGTCTCGTATCTGTCCTGGCTGCGTTCGGCGCAGCACGAGTTCGAGGCGCTCGTCCGGAAGGTGCTTGGGGCGGAGGCCGCCGAGTCGATCGACTGGCGGCGTCCGCGGATGGTCTGTATCGCGGCCGGCTTCTCGCACCACGACCGGGTGGCCGTGCAACGACTGCCCGAGCGGATCGACCTGGTGCGCTACCGGATCTTCGAGGGCGGGCTGCTGAGCCTGCTGCTGGTGGACTCCTCGCCGGGGGTACCCGGCGCGGCGCCCCGGCGGCGGCGTGAGCGGGACGCGGTGGCCGAGGACTCGCCAGCGGCCCCGGCGGTTCCTTCGCCGGCGGGTGCCGGCCTCGTCCCGAAGTGCCTGCGCGATCTGCTCGCGGAGGTGGACGAGGCGCTGACGGCGTGGGGCGAGGTCGAGGTGGTGCCCCTCAAGCACTACATCGCCTACCGGCGGCTGGTGAACATCGCGACGGTGATCTTCCGTTCGAAGCACCAGGTGATCCTGGTCTATCTCAGACTCGACCCGGACACGGTCGTGCTGGAGGAGGGGTTCACCCGGGACATGCGCGAGGTCGGGCACCTGGGGACGGGGGATCTGGAGGTGCGGATCGCTTCGGCTGCGGACCTGGAGAAGGCGGCGGCGTTGATCCGGCGGGCGTTCGAGGCTGCCTGAGACAGGCAGAAGGGCGGCTGGAGCATCGGTTTCTCGATGTTCCCGCCGCCCTTCGGCGTCTGCTGCCCGCCGGCCCCGGGGTCTTCGTTCTCATGATCAGCTCTCCGGTCCGGCGAGGTCGAAGTCGTCCTGGACGAGTTCGTCGCGAAGCCGCTGTTCGGCGACGTCGGCGTAGTGCGGGGAGAGCTCGACGCCGACAAAGTTCCGGCCTTCTCGGAGGGCGGCGACGCCGGTGGAGCCGCTGCCGGTGAAGGGGTCGAGGACTGTGCCGCCTTCGGGGCAGACCTGGACGAGCTGCTGCATGATCTCGACGGGCTTCTGGGTGATGTGGACCCGGCCCTTGCGGGGCTGGGAGGCGATGTAGTGGCCGGGCAGGTAGAGGTCGCGGGTGTGGTCGAGGGATCCCTTGACGCCCCAGACGATGAACTCGGAGTCCTGCTTCGGCCCGCCCTTGCGGGGCCGACTGGCGGGCTTGATCCACGGGATGGTGCCGCTCCAGGTCCACCCGGCCATCTGCAGGGCATCCGTCGTGGTCGGTTCCTGACGCCAGTCGGTGAAGACCATGGCCACCGCGTGCTCGGTCGAGGCCCGGTATGCCTCGGTGAGCAGTTCAGTCAGCCAGGAGCGGTAGGAGCGCTGGTCGCGGTTCTCGCCCGGGAAGTTGGCGAGGTCGTGGGCGCTGTTGCTCGTGACGTACTTCGCGCGCGCGGTGCGTCCGGTGCGTTCCGAGCTCGTACGGCCGCCGGAGTTGTACGGCGGGTCGGTGATGACGGCGTTGACGCTCTCGTCCGGGAGGGACTTCAGGACGGTCAGGGCGTCGCCTCGGTGCAGCGTGTAGCTCATGGAGGGCCTCTTTCAGAGCGTAGCGGGTCTCTCCCCGCTCCGGGCAGCACTCAACGGCGGTCTTCCGGGGTGGGGTTGTGCCGAAGGTTAGTGGCGTTCTCCGGCCGGGCCCAACGGGCCGACATGGGCGCCGGGACTCGTTTGGTGCGGCCGGAATCCCGGTCTACTGTCTCGCCGTGTCACCGGAACCGAGCCTCGCTTCACCCCGCTGACCTGCGCTTATCCGTGCTGTCTCGTCCAATCGAGCCAGACGGAAAGCACGTTGCCCACGCGTTTTCCGATGCCGTCCGGAGGCCCTCGTGTTCCGCCGCCTGAGATTACGAGCGCGGCCGGCTGCCGCGCATGACCTGAGACCGGCGTCCAGGAGCTACCAACTCCTCTGACCGGGCCCGCCCAAGAGGCGGATGCACATCGGCGCGGTGCCGGCGGCTTTGCACGAGAAGCCGGCGCCGCGCCTCCTACGAGCACCGAGGAGCCGCTGCGATGCAGCATGCCCTGATACCTCCACGCCCCGCCCCGTCGCCGTCGCCCGGTCGTCCCCGCCGCCCTGGTGAACGGCGGCGATGATGAAGAGGACCACCAAGGGTGCCGTCGGCCTGTTCACGGCCAGCTCGATGCTGTTGGTCGTGCCGGTCCTCGCCTTCGGCGCCGGAACCGCTTCGGCCTCCTGCCCGACCGGCGGCGCGCAGTCCGTGGACACCGCGGCGGTCGCCGACCAGGTGAAGGCCATCCTGGCAGGCGGCGGCAAGGCGGCGGTCTCCGTGCCGGGGCTGGACAATCCGGCCGAGCAGATCCCCTTCGCCAAGACGATCCAGGCCACCGGCGTCGCGATGAACGTCTCGGCCCGGGGGCAGGTCGTGGCCCTGGCGACCGCCCTGCAGGAGAGCGGCCTACGCAACCTGACCTGGGGCGACCGCGACTCGCTGGGCCTGTTCCAGCAGCGTCCGTCGATGGGCTGGGGCACGGCGAACGAGATCCTCGACCCCGTACACGCCTCGACGAAGTTCTACGAGGGGCTCAAGAAGGTCTCGGGCTGGGAGTCCCTGTCGATCACGCAGGCCGCCCAGGCCGTGCAGCGCTCGGGCTTCCCGGAGGCGTACGCCAAGTGGGAACCGCTGGCCACCGCTCTGCAGAAGGCCATCGCGCCCCTGCTGCCGAAGGCCGGTGGTGGTGGCGAGTCGCCGGCCCCGGCGGAGGACGGTGCCATCGGTCCTCCGCTCGGTGCGGTGGGCGGCTGTACCGCTGAGGGGGACGGGACCGACTTCGGCACCATCCCGGCCGGCGCGCTCCCCAAGGAGTACAGCATCCCCGCGACCGCTCCGCAGGAGGTCCAGACGGCGATCCGGTGGGCGCTCGGCCAGCTCGGCACGCCGTACCAGTGGGGCGGGACCTGCACCGACTCCCACGGCGACAAGGCGATGCGCTGGTGTGACTGCTCCTCCCTGATGCAGCAGGCGTACAAGGCCGCCGGGGTCACCCTGACGCGGACGACGTACACGCAGGTCAAGGAGGGCAAGCCGGTCTCGGCCGACGCCCTTCGGCCGGGTGACCTGATCTTCACCGAGGGAACGGCCGCCGTACCCGAGCACGTCGGCATGGCCATCGGTCAGGGCCTGGTCGTGCACGCCCCGCGCACCGGCGACGTCGTCCGCATCACGACCGTCGCCGCCTGGAAGTCCGGGATTCTCGCGGTCCGCCGAGTCGTCTGACCGGCATCTCTCCCCCTCTCCCCTTTCTCGCACCGCCGCTCCACCTTCACGGGCTTTGGCGCGCCTTTACCGAACTGGAGTTCCCATGTATCTCGCCGAACAGGTCATACAGCTCGCCTACGACCCCGGGATCAAGCCGAACGAGGGCGGCCTGCCGGGCCTGAACGTCCTCAAGCAGGTGATGGGCTCCATCAACCTCTTCGGGCTCATCGCCGTGGTCGGTGCCCTCGCCGTCAGCGCGGGAGTGTGGGCCTGGGGCCACCACTCCGGCGGCCACCAGGCCGAGGCCAACGGCAAGAAGGGCGTCCTGGTGTCCGCCGGCGCGGCCCTCCTGCTCGGCGCCGCGAACGGCGTGGTGGCGTTCTTCAGCACGCTGGGGACGCAGGTCCGCTGATGTCTTCCCACTCGTCCAACCCCGGCGGCGCATCTCGCGTGCGCCGCCGGGCGCTGCTCGGCACCGTCGTCCTGGCAGTGCTCCTCGCCCTCGCCAGCCTGGCCGCCTACCTCACCCGCGACAGCAGGGCACCCGCCAAGGCCCCTGTCCCGCGTCCGAGTTCGCCGCCGGCTTCCTCCTCGGCCGTCACGCCGTCCGGGCCGCCCACGGTGATCACCCGTCCCCGCGCCCTGCCGGTTCCTCCGAGGACCACCGACCCGATCGCCTTCGGGAAGGCGGCCGCAGCGGCGCTGTGGTCGTACGACACCCGGGCGTACCCGCAGGCCGAACTGCGGCGCGCTCTGCACGCGTGGCTGACCCCGGAGGCCAAGTACGCCGACGCGGCCTCCGTCGCCCGGGGTATCCCCTCGGCGGTGCTGTGGAAGGAGATGGCCGCCAACGGCCAGTTCGCCACGGCCACCGTGAACGAAGGGCACTTCCCGAACGCCTTCACCCGGGCCCTTCAGGAGAACCCCGGCGCGATCACCCAGGCGTACATCTACGCCGTCACGGTCTCGGGCAAGCAGACGATCGCCTGGAAGGGCTCGCCCGCCGGCGGCGCGGAGAGCCGCTCCACCACCCTCGCGGTCCAGTGCCGCCCCAACCAGCCCTGCACCCTGGCCGGCGTCATGCCGTCCGTCGCGCCCTGAGTCCCGTTCACGAAAGGAGGTACCCCCATGGACGTCTGCGGCCTTCCGATGATGGACAAGGTGTGCACCGCCGTCGACTTCGTCACCAACCCAGCCGGGGCCGTCACCGACGGCATCGGCGCGTGGATCGCGAAGTCGGCAGGAGAGCTGGCGGCCAGCGCGGCGGACCTCGCCGCCAAGGCCGTCAACGAGACGACCGCCATCGACCTCAACGCCGGCTGGTTCCGGGACAACTACCAGCTTCTGCTGCCCATCGGGCTCGCGCTGACCGTCGGCATCTTCTGCATTCAGCTCATGTTCGCGGCCTGGCGGCGCGACGAGCGGGCCCTGGCCCAGGCCGCGTTCGGCACCATGACCGGCGTCCTGTTCAGCTTCTCCGCCATCGCCTTCACCACCGTCGCCATCACCGTGGTCGACGCCCTGTCCGACGGACTGTTCCAAGCCGCCAACACCTCGGTCGACGACGCGATCCGCCGCGTCGTGAAGATCAACCAACTCGGTGCGATGTACGGCCTGGGCTGGGGCGTTCCCGCCCTGGTCGCCTTCGGGTGTGCGATCGGCGCCTTCCTGTACTGGGGCGTCATGGTCGCCCGGAAGGTCGGCGTCCTGATCATGGTCGCCCTCGCCGTGTTCGCCGGCGCGGGCGGCGGCTGGGAGGTCGCCAAGCGCTGGCGCCGGGGCTGGATCGAGGCCACCGCCACCCTGATCGTCTCGAAACTCCTGATGACCATCGTCTTCCTGATCGGCGTCTCCGCCATGGGCAAGAGCGACGCCAACGACGGCCTGTCCGCCCTGTCGGACGCGATGGCCGGCATCGTCGTCATGGTCCTGGTGCTGCTCTGCCCGTACGCGACGTACAAGTTCGTCCACTGGGCGAGCGACGGCGGTGGCCACGACGACCTGCACCGCACCGGCGTCGCGGGCATGGCCGTCGCCGCCGGGGCGGCGAAGACCGCCGGCAGCCTGGCGATGCGGGTCGGGACCGGAACCCCCGCTCCGCAGGGGCCGAGCCAGGTTCCCGGCGCGGGCGCCGACGGTGTCGCCTCCGGCATCAATCCTGCCGGCGGCACCCTCAGCAAGGAGGGCATCGACGCCGGCCCGCCCAAGCCGCAGACACTCTTCCGCTACGGCGAGGCCCCGAACGCGACCGGCGACAAGGGCCGGGCCCTGATCCAGCGCCCCGGCATCCCGCCGCTCATCACCCGACCCGGCGAAGAGGAAGCGGAAGGTTCCCAGCCGGGTGCCCAGGTCGTCAGCGGCAGCTCCGGTCGTCCCACCAGCACGTCGGCTCCGGGCAGCGGCGTGAGCCACCTCGGCACCACGCCGCCCGCCGGGCCCTCGGCGGCAGCCACCGGCTCGCCGACACCTACACCGACGCCGACGACCTGGGTGTTCCCCACCCAGCCACCCGAGGGCTCCTGACCCACCGCACCCCGGGGGCGGGCTGCCCCTCCGCAGCCCGCTCCCACCCCGCCCGACCACCAGGAAGGCTCTGCCATGACCTCCAGAAGACGCCGCACACCCCGTCCTCTTCCGCCCGCTCTCACCGTCTGGAATCAGCATGTCCGGCAAGCACCACGCCGAAGTCCCCTCGGCCACCGTGAAGTTTCCCCACCGCAGCAGGCGCGGCGTCCTGCTCGGCCTGACCGCCCCGCAGCTCCTCGCCGCCGGACTCACCGGCCTTCTCCTGCTCGCCGTGATCCTCGCCCGCGGCGTGGTCGGGGCCCTCGCGCTCATCCCCCTGTGGGCCGTCATCGCCCTGTTCGTCTTCGTCCGCCACCGGGGCCGCGCCCTGGCCGACTGGACCCCGATCGTCGTCCGGTACGCACTGCGCCGGATGCGCGGCCAGCTCCTCTGGCTCACCCGCCCCTCGCGCCGGCCGACCCGCGAGGGACTGCTCCACCTGCCCGGCACCGCCGCCAGCCTGCGCGTGGCCACCGCCCCGGACGGCCGGTACGGCGCGGTCCACGACCCGCACAACGGCACGCTGACCGCCGTGGTCAAGGTCTCCTCCCGCGCCTACGCCCTGCTCGACCCGGGCACCCAGCACGCCAATGTCTCCGGCTGGGGACGGGCCCTGGCCGCGCTCGCCCGGACCGGGCAGATCGCCCGCATCCAGGTGATCGAGCGCACCGTCCCGGACTCCGGCGACAGCCTTCGCCGCTACTGGGAGGAGCACGGCCGCCCCGACACCCCGGTGGCCGGAGCGATCTACAACGAGCTGATCCAGAGCGCCGGTCCGGCCGCCGCCCCACACGAGGCGTACGTCGCGCTGTCGCTGGACACCAAGGCGGCACGCCGGCTGATCAACCAGGCCGGCGGCGGCCTGACCGGGGCCTTCAATGTCCTGGCACAGCTGACCTCGACCTTCGAGCAGGCCGCGCGCACCGCCGGCCTCAACCCGACCGGCTGGCTGACCGCCCGCGAGATCGCCGCCGTCGTCCGCACTGCCTACGACCCCAAGGCCCTCGCATCCCTGGACCGCTGGTCGGCCACCGGCCGCCCCGAGGCCGAGCCTGCCGCTGCCGGTCCGGTGGTGGTCGTCGAGAAGGCGGACCACATCGCGACCGACTCCGCCGTCCACGCCACCTACTGGGTGGAGAACTGGCCCAGGACCGAAACCTCGGCCGGCTTCCTGCACCAGCTCCTGTTCACCGGGGGCGTCCGGCGCACGCTGTCGCTGTCCTACGAGCCGAAGGGCCTGGACGCCGCCCTGCGAGACGTCCAGCGCAAGAAGGCCAGCGTGATCGCCGATGCCGCCGAGCGGGCCCGGCGCGGCCAGGTCGACTCCGAGGCGGACTCGATCGAGTACCAGGACATCAAGTCCCGCGAGCGGCAGCTCATCGCCGGCCACGCGGACGTCGCCCTGACCGGTCTGCTGACCGTCTCGGCCGACTCCGAGGAGGAACTGCGCACCGCGTGCACGGTCGTGGAGACCGCCGCCGTCGGCGCCCAACTCGACCTCCGGCCGCTGACCTGGCAGCAGGCCGAGGCGTTCACCGCCGCCGCCCTGCCGCTCGCGCTTGCCGCGTAGCCCCGGCACTCCCCGCATCGCTGAAAGAGCACTCCCGTGTCCCGCACTCCCAGCACGACCGCGCAGGACTTCGTTCCCTTCGCCACCGCCGCGCTCGACTTCCACCGCGCGCTCAACCTCCCCGGCGGTCCCCTCGTCACCACCCGCGCCGAGCTGGATGCCCTTCACTCCCATCTCGTCTCGCTGCACGGGCTGCTCGACGCCCACGCCGTACGTGTCGGCCGGCTCCTCCCGGCGGAGGGCGACTACCTGCGTGCCGCCCGTACCCGGATCTGGCAGGCGGCCGAGCACCTGCACACCGCCTACCACTCAGCTCCTCGCCCGGACTCCGGCGAGGTGCCCGAGCGCGAGGCGTGCCTGGCCGGCCTGCCCGAAGGGGCGCCGGAGCTGACCGTCTGCCAGCGCCATCAGCGCACCGCGCGCCTGGTCCGCCGCCGGACGACCCCGGCCCATCTGCACTCCCCGTTCACCGGCCTTACCCGCCGCTGACCCACTCCTCCCTACCTGGATAAACGTTCATGCCCCGTACCCGCGCCAGCGCCTCCCACCTGTTCGTGCCTCGCAAGGCATCGCGCACCGAGCGCAGGGCCGCCCGCGCCGGTTTCGCCGACGCCCACCGGCAGGCCCGCCGCGCCGAAGCGCGACCGAGGCACCGTGCTCAGGAGACCGCCGATCCGGAGCTGCGGCCGGTCTACCCGCCAGCCGGGCGGCCCGGACCGGCTTCGGCCCGAGGCGGCAAGCTCCGGCTGCCCGCCCACCGGATGACCACCGCCACCGCCTCCGGCGCCTATCCCTTCGTCGCCGAGGGGGGTCTGGGGGCGGAGGGCGTCTTCATCGGCCGTGACGTCCACGCCGAGGCCGCCTTCTGCTTCGATCCCTTCTCGCTGTACGGCAGCGGCCGGATCGAGGGCTTCACCAACCCCAACGCCGTCCTCGCGGGGATCATCGGCATGGGCAAGTCCGCGCTGGCGAAGTCCATCGCCACCCGGTCGATCGCCCACGGCTACCGGATCTACATTCCCTGCGACCCGAAGGGCGAGTGGACCGGCGTCGCGCAGGCCCTCGGCGGCTACAGCATCGCGCTCGGCCCCGGCCTCCCGGGACGGCT
The DNA here is from genome assembly GCF_042741435.1 of Streptomyces sp. NPDC058955. Classification (NCBI taxonomy): domain Bacteria; kingdom Bacillati; phylum Actinomycetota; class Actinomycetes; order Kitasatosporales; family Streptomycetaceae; genus Streptomyces; species Streptomyces sp. NPDC058955. Next base: position 31,232 of record NZ_JBHYKM010000040.1, read on the forward strand.
GAACCCGCTGGACGCACCGGCCCGGCCCGTCTCCGTCAGCGAGGACGACTGGGCGAGCGAGGTCCGAAAGCGCCGTCTGCTGCTCCTGGCCGGCCTGGCGCGCACCGTCCTCAAGCGCGATCTGCTGCCGATGGAACACACCGCCCTGGACCTCACCCTCGACCTGGTCGTCGCCGAGGCCGCCGCCCGCGGCACGGTGCCGCGGCTCGGCGAGATCGCGCACGTCCTCGGCTCCCCCGACCGCCTCGACCAGGCCCTCGGCAACTCCTCCGGGCACCTGGGGACGGCCGCCCAGGACCTCGCACACGCCCTGCGCCGCCTGGTGCACGGCGACCTGAGCGGCATGTTCGACGCCCCGAGCACCGTGGCGTTCGACCCGACCGCGCCGATGCTGTCCATCGACCTCTCCCGCCTCGGCGGCGCCGGCGACGACACCGCACTGGTCCTCGCCATGACGTGCGCGAGCGCGTGGATGGAGTCCGCCCTCGCCGACCCCGCCGGCGGCCGGCGCTGGGTGATCTACGACGAAGCGTGGCGGGTGATGCGCCACGTCGGCCTGCTGGAGCGGATGCAGTCCCAGTGGAAGCTGAGCCGTGGTCTCGGCATCGCGAACCTGATGGTCATCCACCGTCTCAGCGACCTGCTCTCGGCGGGCGACGCCGGCTCGCGCGGCCGGGTCCTGGCCGAGGGCCTCCTCGCCGACTGCTCCACACGCATCATCTACCGGCAGGAGCCCGACCAACTCGACGCCGCCGCGTCCCTGCTCGGCCTGACCGGAGTCGAGACCCAGGCGGTGTCCGCCCTCACCAAGGGCCGGGGCCTGTGGAAGGTCGCGGGCCGGTCCTTCATCACGCAGCACATCCTCCACCCGGCCGAACGCGAACTCTTCGACACCGACGCCCGAATGTCGGCCTAGACCATGGCCGGAGGAACGATCATGTCCGTTTCCCCCAGCTCTCCCGCCCCTGCCGAGAACCAGCCGGCGGCGGCCAGTGTGGACCTGGCGTGGCGGAGGCACATCCCGGCGCTGGCTGCTGCCGTCGCCGGGATCCGGCAGGCGTCCGACGCCTGGGACTCGGTCTCGGACTCCTTCTGCGACACCGACGGCTGGCCCGTCGACGACGACGGGTACGAGGACGGGAAAGTGAAACGCGACGCCGAGGCGTGGCAGCACGTCGAGGTCTTCCTCGACCACGGCCCCGAGGTCCTGGCCGGCGTCCGCACGACCGCCCGGAGCGCCGACTACGCCGAGGGGCCCATCAGCGAAGACCTCCGCTGGCTGCGCGGCATCGACGCCACCCTGGAACACGCAGGGCAGCTCCAGCACGAGTGGGACCAGATCCTGGCCCTCATGGACGCCTCCATGCCCGGCTCCCGGAAGCTCTACGAAAACCGGGCGAAGGAGGAACGGAACGCCGACGGCTGGCACTACGCCGACGAACTGGCCATCCGCGGCCCCGCCCTCGTCCGGGCCGCCGACCACCTGTCCCGCCGGGCGGACGCCGAGCACTCCGCGCACACGACGCGGGCGCGTGCGGCTCTCGCCCGCTCCGCATCCGGAATTCGCGGAACCCCGCCCGCCTCTCCCCCAGCGCCGCCGGCACCCGGCACACCGGTTCCAGGCCGCTCCCGCTGACACCCGTAGCACCAAGTCCCGGCCGGACCAAACCGCCCGATCACCAGATCCTCGTGGACCACCGCCCGCCCCACGCGGTCCGGTCTGCGCTCACCGCGGCGTCGGCCGCCGGGACGTCTCACCACGGAGAAGACCCATGAACCCAGACCACCCCCTGGTCACCGCACGGACCGCGTCCTTCTCGCCCCTCGTCGACGCGGATCCGAAGCAGGATCGTGGGTACGGCTACCTCACCGGCCCCCTCCGCCGACGGGGCCTGGAGGTCACCGTCGAGTACGGCCTGAGCGACTACGTCGTCGACGTCACCCTCCCCGACGGCAGTTCGATGATCATCTCACCGCCGCAGGAACCGCCGTCCGAGAACCCCGACTTCCCCGAGAGCTGGACGGTGGTCCGCCACCGGGAGGCCGGACCCCCGGTGTACGAGGTGATCTACGACTCCGAGCCCGACGGTCCGGACGCCCGGCACGGCGGCAGCGTCTCAAGCCTGCTCGCCGCCGTCGACACGCGCCTGGACCAGCTCGGCGTACCGCCACGCCGCGAGCAGTACCGCTCCTCACAGGAGCACGCCGCCGACCCCGTTCCACCCAGGGTGAGCGCCGCTCTCTCGCCGTCCCCGTCGGCCGGATCGCGCACGGTCCGCACACCTCTGGCGGCGGAATCACCCCCTCGCGCCGCGCTGACTCCCTCGCGCTCGTCCACCGCCCCTGGTCGCCGACCTCTTCCCGTCTCGGAGCACGCCGTATGCCTCGCACCAACAGAACCGTTCCGACCCTCGCTCTCTCCCGTCATCGAGCCCGCACCGGATGGATCAGCCGTGTTGCCCAACTCCGCCGAAGATCTGCTCGCCGACGTCACCGTCGGCCGCCACCCCGATTACGGCATCGTCGCCGCGAACCCCAAGAACCTCCCCGCCGGCACCTGGATGCTGGAACGGCTCGACTTCCGCCCCGTCCCGGGCGAGCCCACCCTGTACGCCCTGACCGACCAGCAGCGTGACGGGCAGGTCCGCGCAACCCGGGCCGTCGAGCTGCTGCGCAACGCCGGCTTCAGGGTCGATGCGGACGCCGTGTTCGAGCCCTCCCTCGCACCCGGCGCGGGCCCTGCCCCGAGCCGAGTCCCGCTCGGCGAGCCCGAGGTCGCCTTCGCCGAGCATCCGCAGCTCGGCATCGTCGCGGCCCTCGACGATCGCGCCTCCGGAATCACCGGACTCGCCCTCCTCGACCACGGCTGGCGGCACGACCCCCGCCTGGACATCTACACGCTGTCCGCCTCCACCGGCCGGAACGAGGCCCTGGGGAAGGTCGCCGACGCCACGCTGGATCTGTACCGCTCGGATGTCCGGGTCGCGGTGCACCCTCGCCTCGCCCAGGAGGTCGCGAACCGTCGCGCAGCCGCGCCGCACCCGTCCCCAGACCGCGACCGCGACCGCGACCGCGACCAGCGTGCCGGCGCCCACCGTTCTCCAATCAGCGCCGCCGCGCTCGCCTCCAGCCCAGCCGTCGCCGGCCTCCCGGGCAAGCGACCAGTGGCCGCCCCCGCCATCCCCGTCACGGCGGCCCAACCTGTCGATCCGCGCATCGCCTTCTCCCGCAACCGCTGACCCAACTCCCCTAAGGAATATGCCCCATGGCTGTGAAGACCATCTGGCCGATCGATCACTCCTGCGGCCATCACTCCGACCAAGACCTGTCCGGGGGGGCGGCCGCCCGGCGCGCGGGCGGCGCCCGGGGGCGTGCCCCACCGGCGTGCACCCGCGCCCCGCGGGCGGCCCCCGAGCGCCCCGCACCCCGACCACGCGCCTGGTTGGAGACCAAGCGGGCTGAGGAGCATGCCGCGTCCGAAGCCTGGTCGCAGCAGTACCGGATGCCTCCACTGGAGGGAACCGAGCGGGCCGTCTCCTGGGGTGTGCGCTGCCGTCACCAGATCCTGGCCGCCGCCTACACCGCCCTGGTCGTCGAAGGCGACACCAGCGAGGTCTGCTGGGAGGCCATCGAGGAGTCCGCACGCACGATCACCCGCGCCGGCTGGTGGATCGACCAGCGCTCCTTCGAGCCCGAAGACCTCCCCGAGCTAATCCAGGCTGCCACCGACGCCGACCGCCCCACCGAGAACCCTTACTTCTAGCCGTCCGGGGCCCCGCTGCGACGGGGCACCGGTCTCTCGCTTCCCGTCGCCCAAGGGAGGCCCCGGTGCGGCTCGCGGTCTCTATCAGCGATCCTCGGCCGGGCCAAGTCACGGATTCTGCGGATCCTCTCCCCTGTCGATCCGATTCCCCACGCCCAGGAGCCCGTGTGCCCACCCCTTCGATCACCATCTCCTCCGAGTTCAGCGGCAGCGTCGTGGCCAGGGGTGCCTCCGACGACCTGTCCGCGATGCTCCTCAAGCACGCCGGCTTCCAGCAGATCCAGGACTGGCACGGTCGGCGCCACCGGCTTCCCACCACCATGCCGGTCGCCGACCAGGTCGCCATCGCCAGCCACGCCGCCGACATGCTCCGCGCCGCCCGCTACGGCGTCGATCTCGCTCCCTCCCTGGACAAGGCCCGGATGAGCCCCCCGGCGAACCCCCTTGGGCCCTACGCCGCTGGCGCCGCGCTTCTCCAGATCACCGACGAGATCAGGTCGGCCGAGAACGGTGAGGGCCTTCGGCGAGCCGTCGACCAGCTCCTCCACCCCGAGCACGGAGCCCTGGAGCGCATCCGGGAAGCGCTGGAGGCCGCCGGCGAGCACATCAACGACCTCGACGACGAGGCGTACCGGCTGGCCGACCGGTTCGGTTTCGCGGCGGACTTCGTCGTCTCGGCACAGTCGGAGCTCGTCGACTCGGAGGACGATCTGCGTCGTGTCGGCGGTCCGTCCCGGTCCGAGGCCGAGTCGGCGACGCGCTCCTCGAACCCGTCTGCCTCCCGGAGTGCGGTGCTGGCCGTCTCGCCCGTGGTGGCCAAGGCCGACGTCGCCACCGTGGCCTTCGGTAACGATGTCGCGGAACCCCGCCCGTCCGTCCGTCCGTCGCACCTCTCGGGCCCCCGGCGGTGACCGGGGCGCCTTCCTCCACCGAGTCCTCCACCGGCCTGTCGCGCACGTACCTCATGCGGGCGGCCGACGCCCTGGCCAGCGCGACGGCCACCTACGCGATCGAGATCCTCTGTCCCCCGGCCAGCGGAGTCCTTTCCGCTCGAAGTCCGGAGGCCGTCCCGGGGCTGGCGTATCCGTGGCTGTACCGGATGACCTGGTTCCGCGAGGTCGGCGAGCGGGTCGTGCTGCCGCTGGCGGGCGACCCCGCTACGTCGGCGAGACCGTCGACACCGACGCCCGGCGTCAGACCGCCGCCCGCCAGACCTCACCAATCGCGGCCAAGGCCCGTCCCGGCACCAGCACCCCGCCGCCCACCACACCTCCTCCATCCGCGGGCCGCACCCTCCCCTAGCTCCCGCTGCAACGTTCCTGCTCAACCCGTATGGAGTAGCCCCTTGAGCACGAGAGCCGAGCGCGCCCCGCCCCCGCCCGCTCGCAACCCCAAGGAACCGCCCGTGCCTTCCCCGCGCACCAGCGCGCCGTCGACGACCACCGGCTCCGACGCGCTCCTCTACCTCCTGTTCGGCGTCCTCGGCGCCGCCATGGCCTTCGGCTCCCTCGCCTGGCTGACCGGCAACATCACCAACGTCCTCGTCGGAAGCGGCCCGTGGGCCCCGTTCCGCGCCATCGACGCCCTGCTCCACCCGGAGATGCTGTGGCCGGCCCTGAGCACCACCGCGCTGCTGACCGGCGCCCGCGTCGTTCCCGCCCTGCTCACCCTGGCCCTGCTCACCACCGGCCTGGTGCTCTGGCTGCGCCGACGCGCCGGTTCCAGGACTGGTCTCGCCCGCAAGAGCGATCTGGCGCCGCTGCTTGACAAGGAGATCACCGCCAAGGCCAAGAGCCTGCGCCCGTCCCTCGGCGACCGGGACGACAAGGAGGTCGCTCCCGCCGACCGCGGCATCCTGCTCGGCACCCTCGACCCGGGCCGTGCCGAGGTCCGGGCCTCGTGGGAGGACGTGATCGTCGCGATCATGGCCCCGCGTTCCGGCAAGACGTCCGGCCTGGCGATTCCCGCGATCCTCGCAGCCCCCGGCCCGGTCCTGCTCACCAGTAACAAGGCCGCGAACGACGCGTTCACCGCGACGGTGGACGCCCGCGCCGAGGTCGGCACGGTCTGGACCCTCGACCCCCAGCAAATCGCCCACCATCCGCGCGAGATGTGGTGGGACATCCTGGCCGACGCCCGCGACCTGGCCGGGGCGAAGCGGCTGGCCGGGCACTTCGTCGCGGCGAGCGTGGACGAGTCGAGCGGCTCCGACTTCTGGTCCACCGCCGCCTCCAACACGCTCGGCGCCCTGTTCCTCGCCGCCGCAAGCCACCGGCGGCCGATCACCGACGTGCTGGCCTGGCTCGCCTCCCCCGCCGACCGGACCCCGGTCGACCTGCTCACCGACGCCGGCCACGACGCGGTCGCCGCCCAGCTCCAGGGCACCGTCTCCGGCGCGACCGAAACCCGCGACGGCATCTACGAGACGGCGAGGCAGTACGCGAGCTGCCTGCTCGACCCGGACGTCGCCGCCTGGGTCACCCCGAACGAGGACCTCCCCGAGTTCAAGCCCCTCGTCTTCGCCACCTCCCGCGACACGCTGTACCTGCTGAGCAAGGACGGCGGCGGCAGCGCGTCCGCGATCATCGCGGCGGCGGCCGACGCCGTGATGCGCGCGGCCGTGATCGTCGCCGAGCGCTCCGGCGGACGGCTCGACCCGCCCGCCCTGTGCGTCCTCGACGAGGCCGCCAACGTCTGCCGCATCAGCGACCTCCCGGACCTGTACTCCCACCTGGGCAGCCGGGGCGTCATCCCGATGACGATCCTGCAGTCCTACCGGCAGGGCCAGCGCTGCTGGGGCGAGGCCGGGATGGACGCCCTCTGGTCCGCCGCCACCGTCAAGATCGTCGGATCGGGCATCGACGACGCCGACTTCGCCGACCGCCTCAGCCGACAGGTCGGCGAACACGACGTCCAGACCGTCTCGGTCTCCACGAGCGAGGGCAGCAAGTCCACCTCGGTCAGCATGCGCACCGAGCGGATCCTTCCGCCCGACGCCATCCGTGCCCTACCCAAGGGCAAGGTGCTGCTCCTGGCCACCGGACTGCGGATCACCATGCTCAACATCCGGCCCTGGTACAAGGAACCCTCCGCCAAGATGGTCGGACCTGCCTCCGCCCGCGCCACGAAGGCCATCACCGAGCGGGCCCTGGCGAAGACCACCGGCCACGACGACTTCGGGCTGTCGGCATGAACGCGCCCACGCCGTCCTCCGCGCAGCTGGCGCAGTCGCCGGCCGTCCTGCGCGCAGGCCGGTGGTGGCTGGTCGGTGATGCCGGGTCGGTTCCGCTCTCCGACCCCGCGTTCATCACCGTGCTGAACGGCTTCGCCGAGGCGCTGTCCGCCGCCGACCGGACGGTCGCCGCTCTGCGTGCCCGACCGGATGAGCCGTCCGCCACGTCCGTCCCCCGTACGGGAGGCCGGCGGTGAACCCGCTGATGGACGCCGAGCAGGCCCTCCTCGGCGCGGTACTGCTCGACCCGGGGCAGCTCGCGGACCTGGAGTGGCTCGCGCCGGATCACTTCTACCGGCCGGTCCACCAGGCCCTGTTCGGCGCGCTGCGCAAGCTCCGGGGCGACGGCCACCCCGCGGCCGAGGGCGAACGGCCGGTGCCGCTGTCGTGGGTGACCGATGCGGTGGCCGAGGCCGGCCTCCACGTACGGGGGCTGACCGCCTCGTACGCCCATGTCCTGATCTCGGCCTGTCCGCGTCCCGGGCACGCTCCGGTGTACGGCCGCATGGTGCTGGAAGGGGCGATCCATCGCACCGTCACCGAGCATGCGATCCGGCTTCACCAGGAGGCGCGCACGGGTGCGCTGCGCGACGAGGTCGAGGGGACGCTGCACTACGCGGACGTCCTGGCGGGGGTGCTCACGGATCTCGCCCGGCGGTGGGGCACCGAACCGCGACCGGTCGCGCCCGCCGTTCCGCCAGCCGTCACCCCGTCCGCCGTTCCGTCGGCGCAGGCCGATCAGGTGGCCGAGGACGAGGTGTTCCTCCTGGCCCTCCTCGTCGAGCGGCCGGGCGCGATGGGCGAGGTGGTCGACTGGCTGCGGCCGGGGGACTTCGCCGACCCGGTCCACGGACAGCTCTACCGGTGCCTCGGGGCGCTGCACCACCGGGGTGAGCCCCTCGACCGGATCACCCTGCTGTGGGAGGCCCAGCGGCGCGGCCTGCTGGCCGACGGCACGCTGTCGAAGGACCGGTTCGCCCTCATCTGCGACGGCGTGGGGGCCGGCAACGCCGAATGGCTCGGCCAGCAGGTAATGCGCTCCTCGCTCACCCGGGCCGCCGCCGTCTCCGCACGCGCCGTCCGTGCGCTGGCCGAGGACGAGGCCCTGGCTCCGGGGCGGCTGATCAACCACGCCCTGCACGCGCTCGGTCCGCTCGACGAGGTCCGCGCCCGCTGGCAGACCGCGCACGGCCGGACGGCCTATCCGGCACCGGCCCCTACGTCTTCTCCGGACGGGCCGCCACCGGCGAGGGTGCACGCGGCTCTCAACCGCAGCACCACACGCGAGACGCCATCGCCCCTGCCTCGGGCGGGTCCCAGCTCCCCACCGCACACCGGTCGGACGCCCTCTCGCAGCCACCGCTGACTCCACCCCTGTACCGGTCCTCCCTCACGTCTTCCTCTCCGGAGTTCGCCTTGACCGACACCTCCGTCTCCGACGCATTGGCCCTCCGTGCCTCAGCACTGGGCTTCGACGCCCTGCGAGACAACCTCCCGTCCACCGACCCCCATCACCCCTCACCCGACGCCGTCACCATCGCCCGCCGCCTCACGGAACTCAGCGCGCTGATCACCGACCTGGCCGACGAGGTGCTCCTGCGGTCCGCCGAGCACGGCCTCGAAGGACGCTCCGTCCCTGCCACCGTGGGCTTCGCCGCCGCCATCCGGCCCGCGTGCGAAGCGGCGTCCGCTCTCGGTGCCGTAGCCCTCCGGCTCTCCGTCCTGGACCAGGAAGAGCACCTTCACGGCCCGCTCGGAGCCAAGGACAGGCGCGCGGCGGAAAGGCCGCTCCTCGACAGCGCACTCGGCATCGCGAGGGGGTCTCTGCGTGAGACCGCCGAGTCCCTGCGCGTCGCGGCGGCGACGGTCTCCCTCCCGTCCCTGCGCACCCAGGCTGCTCTCCTCCGGTCCGTGGCAGCGGCGTCTCCTCCTCGCTCCCTTCCTCCCGCTGCCGTCTCGGCGGCGGGACCTCAAAACCGGATGACACGAGGTCGGTGACGTGGCCATCACCGTCTCCCGTCCTCCGCTGGTCGGGTCGCTCTGCTCCGGGTACGGCGGCCTCGACCTGGGGGTGCAGGCCGCTCTCGGCGGCACCCTGGCCTGGCACGCGGAGGTCGATCCGAACGCCTCGCGCATTCTGGCCCGCCACTGGCCCGGCGTCCCCAACCTGGGCGACATCACGACCGTCGACTGGTCCGCCGTCCCCCGGGTGTGCGTCCTGACGGCCGGCTTCCCCTGTCAAAGACGTCTCGGTCGCCGGCCGCCGGGCCGGACTCAACTCCCACACCCGCTCGGGGCTGTGGCTGCACGTCGCCCGTGCGGTCGAAGCCCTCCGACCCTGCCTGGTAGTGATCGAGAATGTGCGCGGCCTCCTCACCTCCCCCGCCGGCTCCCCTGGCGACGTGGAACCCTGCCCGTGGTGTCTGGGAGACACCGCAGGTCAGCCTCCTCTGCGGGCACTCGGTGCCGTACTCGGATCCCTGGCCGACCTCCGGTACGACGCGCGATGGCTCGTGCTTCGCGCCTCCGACGTCGGAGCCCCGCACCGTCGCGAGCGGACCTTCCTGGCGGCCTGGCCCGCCGGAGACCCTGCTCAAGACGCCGACCAGCAACATCGGGAAGAACGGCGGCTCGCAGCACCCGGCCAAGAGGAAGAGCGGGGGCCACGGGCCGAACCTGGCCGACGAGGTCGAGTGGCTCCTGCCAACCCCGAAGGCGACGGACGGCATCAAGGGCTCGCCCAACCAGCGGCACGGCAACGGGGACATGACCCTGCCCAGTGCGGCGGCCTCGCTCTCCCCCGCCCGGCGGACCGGAAACGCGAGCACCCGCTCGGGCAGGGATCGGCACCCTCCCCTGCCGGCGACGGCCCTGCCGCTGTGGGCGGAGACGGGACCGGAAGCCGGGGCGGAGACGGGCAGTGGGGACCGTACGCCGCCGCCATCACCCGATGGGAGAGGCTCACCCGCCCCGCGCCGGCGCCCACCGACACGGCCGGTCGGCTGCGCGCCGACTTCGTCGAGTGGATGCAGGGCCTCGACGCCGGCTGGGTCACCGCCACCCCGGGTCTCGGCCGACCTGCGCAGCTCACCGCCCTCGGCAACGGCGTCGTCCCCCAACAAGCTTCTCGGGCTCTGCAGTTGCTCGCGCCACCGTTCCCGCGCTGTCCACGCTGCGTGGCCGGGTAGCGCTCTCCTACCGGGTTTTTCCGGCCGGGTCAAACCGCGGTTTCTCCGGATCCTGTCGGGCATGTCGCCGTCTCACAGATGGAGCACGCCCCGATGTCCGACACAAGCCCGACCGCCTCCACCCCCGGCCCCGTGCCGTTCCGGGTCTCCGATGAAGACCTCGACGACCTCGCCAGCGCCCTCGCCAAGACCATCGCGGAGGTCAAGCGGCACGGCGTCATCCTCGACCGCCTCGGCTCCGAACCCGACCCCTTGCCTCCTGCCGACCAGCAGGAGGACGGGGCTGCGGAAGCCGGGGCGGACGACCCGGAACAGACCGACGGCCCTGCCTCGGTGTTCATCGTCGCCCTGGGCGGCGAGGCGTACGCCGTCGAACTCGCCGCCCTCAGCAACTGGGTGAACCACCTCCTCCTGCCGGTGTACGGCCGGGAGATCAGCACAACGCGCCCGTGGTGCGCGCAGTGGCACGACCACCCCGAGGCCGTCGCCCGCCTCCACGCGCTCTGGCTCGCATGGCAGCAGCTCACCGACAAGCAGGCCGGTCTGGCGGGCCCCTCCACGTGGCACCGCGACCACCTGGACCAGGCCCTGGTGCACCTGCGCGCCCCGGACGGTCCGTTCGCCGCGTGCACGACGAGCCCGACCCGGCCCAACCACCGGGTCCTGTCCACTCCCGCCCCCGAGTACGCGGAGGTGGCGGCGTGAACGACGACTTCGACTTCGATCTCGACGAACTCGCCCCCGCCGATCCCGCCTCCGCGGACGCAGTGGAGCGATTCTGGTCCGGCGACCTGAGGGCGCTGTCCCAGCACCACACCACGCCCAACGGCTCCCACAGCTTCGTCGTCGCCCACGATCAGTCCGTTACGTGGGGGGTGCCCGGCGAGCCACAGATCATGGCGATCGCGGTCGCGCGAGACCTGAGCAGGTTCACGTTCACCCTGGAGACGAGCTACCACGCCACGGTGTCCTTCGCCCAGGCGTGGCTGGTCGAGCGCGGCTGTCCGCCCGAGAAGATCGCCAAGATCCGCGACGGCCTCCTGGAGCCCGCCGACGATCTCACTCTCCAGGTCGAGCAACAGATCCGGGGATCGGGCACCCGGTACGAGGTCCTTGACACCCACACCTCGGACTTCGACCCAAGCGAGACGTGGACACTGACCCGGGACACCCAGCCTTCCGAGGCGCCGATCCGGGTCTTCCACGAAATGTGGGACCACGCCGCCGGCACGTACACGATGCGCGAGGGCGCGTTCGCAGACGAGGACGCCGCCCACGCCTGGCTGGACGACCGAGACGGCCCGCTGCCCGAGCCACCGGAGTACCGCTACGCAGACGGCGCCGTACTCCGGGCCCGCGCCGCCCTCTCCCGGTCGGCCGGCATCCCCGCGATACCGAAGGCCGGTGTCAACGCCCCCCGCACACCGCCAGCCGCAGCAGGCCGCCGCCCGGCCCAAGGACGGCTGCTGTGAGCCGGGCCCGCTTCGCCTTCGCCGCGCACCCCGACGCCATCGCGGACCTGCGCGAACTCCCGGACAACATCCGCGACCTGGCGCTGCTGGAACTGCAGAACCTGGTCCACGGAAGCGACGACTGCCTGCCGTTGAAGGACCGCCTCGCCGGCTACCACAAGGTCTACGTCGACCCGTCCGTGTCCTACCGGCTGGTCATCCAGTTCCGCCCGGCCCCTCCGGCCTCGAACCACAAGCGCGAGATCTACCTGGTCGCCGCCGGGAGCCGGAAGGACTACGCGGTCTACCGCACGGCCCACCTGCGCACCGCCCCGACGCAGGACACCGCGGCGGCCTCCGCCGCCGAGGCCCGCGTCCAGGCTGCCCGGTCCCGCTCCTCCCTCACCTCCGGCCGCCCGCCGGCCACCCCGGCAACTTCCGTCCCGGCAGTCCCCACCAAGGCCGCCGCCTCCCGAAAGGCCCCCTCGCGATGACCGACGACCGCGCCCCCCTGTCCCGTACCGAACTCGCGGGCCTTCTCACCGAGGCCGCGCAGAGCGTCTCGGGCATCGTGGCCGCCGAGTACCCGACGGCCGCCAGCCGCTCCTACCTGCACCCCGTGCTGGGCCCGCTGTCCGCCGGACCCCGGGTGGTCGGCGAGCTGAACGACCGGCTCGAAGGGCTGGTGGCCGCCGTGCCCCGCCCGGCCACGCCGGCGGGCCTGTTCACTCTCGCCTCCTACGCTGCCGCGCTGGGCTGGCTCACCGAGTCCTTCACCGAGCTGACCGCCTCGGTCGACCAGATCTGCACCCGCGTGGGCATCCCCTCCGAGCCCCGGGACCCGGCCTTCACCCTGTCCGGCGATGCCGGCCAGGACGGCGAGTTCGATCTCGCGTTCAACGCGCTGGAGCTGGCGGCGATCCGGACCGCCGCCGAGGCCGCCGGCCTCTCACCGAACGACTACGTCGAGGTCCTCTCCCAGTCGCTGCTCGCCGCCTCCCGGATCACCGACGCCTGCATGGAGATCTCCAGCGGACTGCTCGAAGACGCCGCGTACGTCCTGGACGAGGCGAGCGACCACGTCCGGACCGACGACGGACCGAACAACCTGCCCACCCTGGTCCGTTCCCTGCTCGCCCGGATGGAGACGGCCCGGTGAACTCCTACGACCCGAACGAGCAGCCCGGTCTTCACCTCGTCGCCGAGACGCTCGGCGTCTCGGAAGTCACCGCGCTCAACACCACGTACCGCCCCGGCAGTCCGCTGTACCAGGCTGCGACACGGGTGATCGGGGCCGCGTACGAACTTGATGCCCGGCACGACCAGGTGACGGACGCTGCCAAGGACGCTCTCCGGCTGCTCGGACCCGTCGGGGACGGCAAGCTCGGCGGTGCACGCGTCTCGTACGCGATCCTGCGGAGTTCGATCCCGAAGCTCGGAGACCTCCTCACTCAGCAGGATCGGGCCTACGACCGTCTCGTCGAGGCCGTCTCCGCATACCGGCGTCTTCTGCCCGAGGCCAGCACCGAGCACTCGACGGCGAAGGCCCGTGAGGCGGACCAGGAGCAGGATCCCGCCCGGGACGACGACTGGGCCATCGTGGGTGATCGCCGGCTCAGGGCTCTCGAAGCCGCCGAGGCCGGCGGCCTCCGATTCCACCAGAGCGCGCTCTACGGCTACGCCTACCTCTCGGACAGCCGACGCCCGAGCGCCGCCCCTCAGGTCTGGCCCGAGACCGTTCAGCGGCTGGTCGCCGACGGACTGCTGCACCAGGACACCAGCGAGAGCCTGTACCGGCCCGGACAGCTCCTCTCACTCACTCCGCGAGGCGAAGTCGCCCTGCGGGAAGCGCGTACGGCGGCACCGCGCGTGAACGCCGCCCTCATCCGCAGCAACGCCCCGGCCGGCCCCGGTCCCGTCGCCGACTCGACCGCCGCGCCCGTCGCCGGGACGGCCAACACGGCCTCCCGCTCCCGCTGACTCCATCCCGACAGGACGCTTCCATGCCCAACCCCGCTCAGCCCCCCACCTTCTCCTTCGAATCGATCGACGCGCAGCGCGTCGAGGACGCACTCGCCCTGATGGGGCCGAACTGGACCACCTGGATGGTGATGACCCTGGCCCAGGAGCGCAGCCCCCTGCGTGTACGGGATGCCGCCGCCCGGCTCCCCTTCATCAGCGAGCAGTACGTCGGCAGGCGGCTGGCCACGATGCACTCCGACGGACTGGTCGTCCGGGCCGACGAACGTCGTGGAGCCCCGTACCGGCTCAGCGCGCTCGGCGAGTCCCTGACGCCGGTCTACCGCACCCTGGCCGACTGGTCCCGCGCCTACCTGCCACCCGGCGCCATGGCCGAAGCCGAGCGCGTCGAGAACGCCGTACAGCGCCTACGGCTGCGGCACACCACCGCCATGGTCCAGGCTCTCGACGTGAACGGCCCGATGCGGTTCGTCCACGTCGCCGAGCAGACCGGCCTGGACTACAGCCACACCCAGCAGCGCCTGCTCCGACTCCAGGCCGACGGCCTGGTCACCCGCACGGACCCGCGCCACGGCGCCCCCTACGTCCTGACCGAAGCAGGCCGGGCACTGGGCCCCGTCTACGCGGTCGTCGACCACTGGAGCGCCGCCCTGCCCACGCGATGGACCCCGCCGCCTCCCGCCCCGTCGCAGCAACCCAGCGAACCCACCCCGGCGTCCCGTTGGGGGCGGACGGTGCCCGGACCGCAGCGGCCCTGCGCCGGAGCACCGCTGTGCCGGCCTCCCTGTTCAGCCACGCCCCCCAGCCGCAACCGCGGGTGCCGTCCTACGTGACCACCCAGTCCACTCCGGGGCGGTCACGGTGAGCCGGGTGGTGCCGAGAACCGCGGCGCCCCTCCGTCGACACGGCGTCCGCGCGCTCCTGCCGTCCAACTCGCTGCGCGCGCGGGCCCCTCCCCTTCTCCCTCCACGCCTGGAGCTTCGAACATGTCCCCCTCTTCCGACCCGTCCCGCAATGAAGAGGTACTGGTCAGTCCCCTGTACCTTGCCGGCTCCAACGGGGCCGGTGACGCCGGCTTCGCCCCCGTGGCCCACTGGCCGCACCACCACCTCGACGACGGCCCCTGCCAGCTCCTCGTCACCTCGCCCGACCAGCGCATCCGGATTGGCTGGTTCGGCGACGACTTCGACCTGTGGAAAATCACCGCCGCCGAGGACGCCGTCGCCCCGCCCCGCTGGACGGCAACCTTCAACCACGTCACCCCCGCCGAGATCGTCGCCGGCCTCACCACTGCCCTGGCCCAGGACTACGCCGCGTCCGACCCGTACGAGAACAACGGGCGCTTCCTGGCGGACCCTTCGCTCTACCGGGCCGACGCCGTCCGGCCGCTGCTCGACGCCAGCTGGCGCCTTGAGCCGGCCATGCACGGAACCGTCAGCGTCAGGGCTCCCGACGGCCAAGCAGGCGCCCTGATCCGAAACGACCTCCCTCCCTGGGACGACGAGGCCGTCACCCTGTGGGCCGGCCCTCGGGGCTGGGGCACGCGGGCGGAGGCGGTGTTCACCGCCCGTACCCCGTCCCATCTGATCGCCGCGACGGCCGCCGTCATGGCGAGTTCGGCCCCGGTGGTCCGCGAGCGGCACATGATCCACCGCGAAGTGGAACACCTGGTCACGCTGACCCCGGTCACCCCGGCTGCCGCTCCTCAGGGCTCTCGTGCCCCGACCCCGCTCGACGTGCGACGTACCGCCGTCACCGAGGCCGTCCGCCGTGCCGCGCGCGCTCCGCGGACAGCCGCCGACCTCCGCGTGATGGCGGCTCAGAGCCGTACCACGTCCTCGGCCCGCATGCGGTCCTCCACCCTTGCGCCCGCCGCCGCAGCCCGGCCGCCGGTCGCTTCGCCGCCGCGCCGGCACAGCCGCTGACTCCCGCCCGGCCCCACCCAGACGCCCCTTCGCCCCTCCGTACGCCAGGAGTCCTCTCATGCCCGACACCACCGCGCTCGACCAGGCCACCTCCATGATCGAGAAAGCCTGGGCACAGCCCATCGAAGTCCTGGAGGTCCTCGCGGTCCGCCGCCCCTGCGAGGACCCGCTCCTGCGCTCTGCCATGCACATCCGTACGGCCCTGGCCATCACCGACAACGCGGCGGCCGTCCACCAGGACCGTCTGCACGCCCTGACCCGGCCCGGGTACGTGCCGGCGTACTACGAGCTGGACCGGGTCGTCAGCTCGGCGGCCGACCTTCGCGTCGCGCTCGCGGAGAGCGGTGCGCACGTGCAGGCGATCCGGCGCGTGGTCGAGGCACGTGAAGCCTCCTCGACGGCGGACCGTGGCCCGGCAGCGAGCCTGTCCCGGGCCGCCATCGCCCGCTCGGGGCTCGCCCCGCACGCCCCGGGCCGGCTGCCCGACCAGCCCGTTCCTGCGGCTGCCGTCGGGCCGTCGGCGCCCGCCTCGGGGCCGCGTCGCTGACCAGTCAGGCGAGGTCCTCGTCGCGGTCGGCGTCCTCGGTACGGACGCCCACCGCGCGGGCCAACTCCTCCACCGTCAGCTCGACGCTCCGGCCGTCCGCGACCCGGTGCTCCACCACCATCTCCTCGTCCGGCCACCGGTCGGACTGCGCTCCGACGCCCCACTGACCGTCGGCGACCATCGCGATGTCGCCGACCGTCCACGGCCGCCCGGCCGCCCTGCTCTTGCTCTCCCGCCCGGCCCCGTACCAGTGTCTGCTCGGCTCCGTCATCCCTGCTCCCCCTCCGGCTCGGTACGGCTCACCGCCGTAACTCGGTTACGACACCCCCGGCCGCCGTTCCATTCCCGCCGACGGCGTCCTGGCGGTCCGTCCTCGGCCAGTTCGCCCACGGCAGACGGACCGTCCCCGGAAACGACTACGGACTTCGGCATGACACATGTCAACGTACGGATGTTGGGAAAAACCGCAGGTCAACGAAGGGATCGTCTAGCCGTGAACGTCTCCGCCACCCTCCTGCCCGCCGTCGTCCGCCCCTCCGTGGAGGACCGCCGCTGGCTCTCCTCGGACCACTGCGCCACTCCGGTCCTCGAACTCCTCGCCAGCCTCGACTGGGTGGTCGTCTCGACCCCGGAGGCCAACGTTCACGCGACGAGCCCGGACGGCCGCGTCTACGTCGGCTGGCTCCCCGAGGACCCCTCCGCCTGGACGCGCGACATCGTCTGGCGGGTCCAGGTACTGCCTACCGAAGGCGACGCGTGGGTCCAGGAGTTCGGCACCCACACCCCCGCCGAAGCGGTGGCCGGGTTCATCTCGGCTCTCGTCGCCCACTCCTCCCGCTGAACCGGTGGTCGGGGGGGGGGGGGGGGGGCGCCCCCCCCCCCCCCCGCGCCGACCACCGGGATCCGTCCAAGCCCACACCCGGGATCCGCACGATCCCCGTTCACGAACGAAAGGCACCAAAGATGTCTATTTCTTCAGACGACCTCGTCCGAGCCTCCGGCGTCATCACGGGCATGGGAGCCAGCGTGCTCGCGGGCTACGACTCTTTCACCGGTCCCGGCTCGGCCTTGCTCGGCCTTCCCCTCGCCTGCTGCGGGGTGGGACTGGCCTACACCGCGGGTCTCTTCCAGGACCGCCTCCGCCGTCGCGACGGTCGGGTCGTCGCTTACCTCGCGAACAACCCCGACGCGTCTCTCCCCGCGATCAGCGCCGCCACCGGCCTCCGCGAGGCACGCGTTGTCAGCTCCCTCCGGAATCTGATCTCCGACGGCCTGGTCGCCCCCAAGGGGGGCCGGTCCTCTGATGTCCGTTCCTACCGGCTGGCCCTCTGACGTCGCCTGCTCAAAGCCGCCCGGCCTCTCCGCTCCCACCGGCTCAACAGGAGGTCCCGATCGCACGCATGTTGCTGGCCACGCGTCCCGGCTACCGCCGCAAGTGCGCCTTCGCCCGGCGCTGCACCTGCTACTAACTCCCCGGCCAGTACGGCCGCCGGGCCAGGCGTCTTCGCCGCCGGGTCGCCCGCCGAGCCGAACAACGCCGATGGCAGCACAGCCTCTTCGCATGAGCAAGCTCCCGGCCTCCACCTCAACACAAGGGCTTCACCATGGTCTTCCGTGCCCCGCTCACCAACCACCACGCCGACGGCACCCTGTGCCCGGCGGGCCACAAGCACACCAGTTCCGGCAAGCCGCTTCACGACGACTGTTCAGGCCGCGCATACACCCAGGCCGTCTGCTCGTGCGGCTGGGAGATGAAGCAGCGCGGCAAGGGCTACGTCGCCGAATGCCGCAAGCGGCACCTCGCCAGTCACACCCAGGGGCCGAAGATCCTCCGGGACCTGCTCCGTCTCGACGCCTCCTGACGCTCCCGCCCGTCCGCCCCGCCCCTCCCGGAGGCTTCCATGCCCCAGTACCTGACCGTCGGCCATCTGCTCCGCCAGCTCCAGGACCTCGACCCCACCCTGCCGATCCGCCTCGCCGTCAACCCCGACTGGCCCTTCGCCCACTACCTGGCGGCCGAGGTCACCGTCCGGGACGGCAAGGCGTTCATCGTCGACGACGGCCAGGAGGGCTACCTCACCCCGTCGGTCCGCGACGCCCTCGCCTGGTCCTGACCTCCTCTTCCCCTACGCCCCGGAGACTTCCATCTCGCCGCACATACACCCGCTGCACGGCCTCGCCGACCGCCCCATGCCGGGCGGTGTCTGCGGCGCGCTCATTCAGCGCGTCTCTCCCCGGTACGACGGCCCTCTCGACGTCACCTGGCTCCCCGCCGACGCCCCGAAGCTCCCCCTCGGCCGCATCCGTCTCCACTGGGAGCCCGCTTCCCGCGCCGGCTGGAACGTCAGCGCCTACCTGGGCCTGGCCACCGCGGAGGTGCACCTCGCCTCCTGGCCCGCCGCCCCGGACGACTGGCCGCACCTGGTCCGCCCGACCCTCCACGAGGTGACCGGCCTCTGCGCCGCCCTCACCCTCGCGACCGACGCCCTCGACCTCTCGAACCGCCTCGCCGAGGTCTGACCGACAAGCGCACCAGGCCGCCTCTCGCCGACCAGGCAGGGGCGGCTTCGTCATACCGTCCCGCCCGCGCGTGCGTACGCTCATCCCCGACGAACAAGGAGGACATCGTGGCCGAACAGCCGCTCTGGGGGTACTCGGAGGTCGCCGCCCACCTGGGCATCAGCGTCCAGGCCGCCCGCAGCCGCAATAGCCGGGGCAGCCTGCCCGCTCCCGACGACACAACCGTGCCGGACCGGCCGCGCTGGAAGCCAGCCACGTTCCATGGATGGCAGCCGGTCGGCCGGGGCTTCCGCAGCGACCTGCGCAACACACCGGCTCCCCAGCCTCACACTCCGCTCCGGAAGCACCATGAAGCACCTTCTCACCGGAACCTTCGCGGTCACCGCCGCTGGCGCGGCCACTGCCGCCGTCGCCGCTGCCCAGGACAACTTCGCCCTTTGCGCCGCCGCCTTGCTCACCGTCGCGGCCGGCGCCATCAGCGCTGTGCTGATCAGTCGGTCACAGGACTCCGCGACCGATCGTGCTGTCCTTCGCCGACTCCGGGAATCGCCCCGTCGGCCCGTCGAGTCGCTCGCGGGCGATCTTGGTCTTCGTCCGGCACGTCAAGCTGGCTGACCTGTCGACGCTCGTGATCGTGCAGGTGGCGACTCAGAGGGTCGTTGGCGGCAGACGCGGCGGACGGCCGTCAGCCTGTGGTGGGGTTTACGGGGGTTACCGACTGCTGTGACCGCCTGTCATCTCTACATTCAGACCTGACATTCTTGTGGCCTGAACAGAGTCTATTAATGTCCACTATTGAACGGATCGTGATTGTTGTTGCGCTTTGCCTGTGCAGGGTTCTGGCCATCCTTCATGCCGAAGGAAAATGCACGCCGTCCCACGGATAGGTTCGTTAACCGTTGAACCGCGTATCGGGGGAGGGCGTTCTACGCTTTCGCGGCCTTTTTCATGCCCCGATCCGCCATGCGCGAAGGCCATGACTTCGCCTATGAGGAGGGGATCTGAAATGAAGCGGAACCTGCTGGGGGCAGCGCTCTTCGGAGCGGCAGTGATCATCGGTGGCACCGGCGTCGCGAGCGCGGCACCGTCCGGCTGCACCACTGGAGGCTGGGTCTGCCTCTACCGCAGCGACGACTACGCGGGCGGCCAGGTCACCCTGGACAACAGCACCACCGCCATACCGATCCTGGGCTCCTACGGCTTCAACGACCAGGCCGACTCGTACTGGAGCAACTACGGCTACGACGCCGCCTGGTGGACCGACAACAGCTACAACGGCCGCCGCGTCTGCATCAACCAGAACAGCAACAACCACAGCTTCAGCTTCCAGGACTCCGACGAGGCCAGTTCTGCGAAGAAGTTCACCAGCGCCACCGCGTGCTGACAGCAGACGTGAGATAACCCCAGGGGCGGCCGGCATTTTCGGCCGCCCCTTCGCGTACGAGAGGAACAACCACTCACATGGGCAACAGCGCGGCGATCGTCGCTACCCGGATCGGCAAGACTTTTGCCATGGGCAAACAGACCGTGACGGCCCTGCGGGACGTCTCACTGTCCCTGCCCGCCGGCACACTGACCGCACTCACCGGACCCAGCGGCTCAGGCAAAAGCACGCTGCTCCACCTGATCGCCGGCCTGGAGCGTGTCGACTCCGGGAACCTGAACGTGCTGGGTCACCAGGTGCACGACTGCGGTCCGGCCGAACTGGCCGCGCTGCGGCTGCGGGAGATCGGTTTCGTCCATCAGGACTTCAGTCTTCTCGCAGACCTCACCCTCGCGGAGAACGTCCGCCTTCCCCTCGAAGCCACCGGGACGTCACGCCGCGAGGCGATGAAAGCAGCGACCGAGGCGATGGCACGGGTAGGGCTGAAGGGCCTGGAAGAGCGTTTCCCCGCCGAAGTCTCCGGAGGGCAGCAGCAACGAGCCGCGATCGCCCGGGCCATCGTCGGTGATCGCACGCTGGTTCTGGCGGACGAACCCACGGGCTCCCTCGACTCCAAGACGGGCTCCGAGATCATGGACGTACTGGGCCAGTTGCGCGACGAGGGCGTCACCGTCGTCCTCAGCACACACAACCCGGCCAACCTCTCCCACGCCGACCTGGTCGCGGTACTGCACGACGGCACACTCCTCTCCTTCGACACCGCCGGGGGAGACGCAGCGTGAGCAAGGGATACGCCCACCTCATCGGCAGGCGCACGGTCGTCGGACGCGGAAGAAGGCGCACCGGCCTCCTAATCCTGCTGGCCCTGCCCGTCTTGCTCGCCACCCTCGCGGCCGGCCTGTTCTCCTCCGCGGCTCCTTCGGCCGAGCAACGAGGCACCAGCACCATCGGCCGCGGCGCTGATGGGTACATCTCGCAGTCCGACCCCTTGCTGACCGACAAGCTCGCAGCCGAGCTGAAGCAGCGGGCACCGGGAATGACAGTGCTGCCGGCCGATGAGAACAGCCAGTTCCCCGTCTGGTCGAAAGACCGCACGGTCACAGTGCGCTACGTAGACACCGACTGGTCCTCACCCCTGCTGGAGGGCCGGTACCGGGTGCTGGAGGGGCGCTTCCCCTCGGACCTGGGAGAGATCGCGGTGAGCCGGGCCCTGGCCGACGCCGAGGGCCTGAAACTCGGTGACAGCCTTCCCTACCGATGGAAGCGTGACGCGCCCGCTCAGATCGTCGGCCTGATCGAGAGCCCCCAGGCCCACGCCGCCTACGACTACCTTGCCGCCCCGGGGCAGCTGCGTGCCTGGCCGAAGACCGGAACCGACACGACCAACGTCCTGCCCTCCTCATTCGGCCTCCTCCTCGCAGGTAACCCCGAGCAGATCGGCGCGGCACAGGAGGTCGCAGGCACCAAGGGACTGCAGCTTCTGACGAAAACGGGCATCGCCAGCTCCCGGACCATGATTGAACGGGAACCCGCGCTGCTGCTGGCGCCCGGCATCCTCATCCTGGGCGTCATCGCCGCCGGCGCGTTCGCCCTGCGCATGCGGCGCACCCGGGCCGAGTTCGCGATTCTCGCCGGCATTGGCCTGCCCGACCGCGACCTGAGGTACGCGGCAATCTCCGGCGCGGTATGGGCCAGCATCATCGCCGTCCCCGCTGGCTGGCTCGCCGGAAGCCTGCTCGTCATCGCCGCACGCCCGATCCTGCCGAGCATCACCGACAAGGACAACGCCCCCTACGACCCGCTCCTGGTCGGCGGCGCTCTCACCATCCTGCTCTCGGTCGCCGCGGCATCGCTCGCCGCAGTGCTGACCACGCGTTACCCGGCGGGCGTGCCCGCACGCGAACGCGCACGCACGCCCGCCCGCAGCGACAAGCGGGCCCGCCTGTGGACTCCGGTGCTCTGCGGCCTGGCCGCCGTCGGCATCGCCGTCGCCATGGCCTTCCAGGACGACGAACTCATCTCCTCCATCGCCGCCGTCACGGCGATCGTGTCCTTGGCCGCGGCCGCACTCACCCGAATCGCGGACGTTCTGCAACACATGGCACGCCTGGCCGACAGGAGCCTCAGCGCACGCATCGCGCTGCGGGCATTCGCCCGAGACCCCCGCCGCCCGGTCTCCGCGATCGTCATCGGATCCGTCTCTCTCGCCCTGACAGTCGGCATCCTCGGCACGCTGTCCAGCGTCACCGCTCAGGACCGTGCCACCTACGTGGGTAACCGCCACCTCGATCAGGTGGAAGCACTCCTCTACAGCGGAAGCGACCCGCGCACCGTGGAGCAGGCCCTGGCCAGCGTCCTGCCCGCAGGAACACCGATCGTCAAAGGCACGTACCCGGTCGACGAAAAGCTCCTGAAGGCATCCCCTTCCCCCGCGCTGACGCCTTCCTGGAGCATCGCCTGGCTGGCAGGCAGCCAGACCGACAACCGGAAGCAGACGATCCAGGTCGTCGACGACGAGAAGACGTTCAAGTCGCTCACCGGCCGCACCTGGTCCGAGCAGGAACGCAAGGCCCTGGAAGACGGCCGCATTCTGGTCCTGGACCCCGAATACATCAGGGGCGACCGCGTCATCCTCTCCAAGCCCAACGGCCTTCCCACCAGCACCGACCAGTCCGAAACCCGCTGGGCTGTCGGGGGCGCCGTCCGCTCCGACCCGGTCGACGCCACCACGCTCACCCGCGCTTCCGCCTACCTCACGACCAGGACGGCGCACTCCCTCGGCGCGAAAACTGTCGACTACTCGGTCATCGCCTCCCCCACCACCAGCATGGACCCCGGCACGACAGAGCGGCTCACCAAAGCTCTGGAAGCCGCAGACATCGTGATGGCAGACGTCCGCATCGAGACCGGCCCCGAACTCACCCCGCCCTCGCTGTGGTACCTGATGCTCGGCCTTGCGCTCGCAGCCGTCGTAACCGTCCTCGGCATCACCATCACAGCGTCCGCCAGCGAGCTACGGCCCGACCTCGTACGCCTCCACCGCATCGGCCTGTCCCCGGGATCCTTGCGCAACGTAGTCATCTGGCAGTCGGTCACCGTCGCCGCCCTCGCCGCCGTCCTCGGCATCGCAGCAGGCTGGGGACTGACCGCCGCGAGGAACTGGCCGGGCAGTATTCCCGTCGTCATGGACTGGACGGCTATCGCCTCAGTCCTGCTTCTCACACTCGCCCTCGGAGCGGCCTACGGAGCACTCGCCGCACCACGCAAGATCGGCAACACGCTCAACCGCACGGAAAACTGAGCGCTTTCATCCGGACATGTACGCCGTCTCCCTGGAGATGCTCCAGAAACCCCTCGGCGTCTCCCAAAACGTCGCCGGACAGCGCCGCTAGGCGGTGTCTTCACATGATCTTGCCTGGTAGATCACGGTGGGGTGATACGTCGCCATGAACTGTCCGATGCCGAGTGGGAGTGCGTCCGGCCGTTGCTGCCCGAGCCGTTACGGGGGCGGAAGCGGCTCGTCGACCGCCGGGTCCTGAACGGGATGCGACGGTCCACGGCTGGTACGAGGGCCACATCCAAGGTGAGGACGAGTGCCCCGGATGCGACTTCCGGGGCGGACTGCCGAAGAGCACCCGACGCGGCTGATCTCGGGTTCGAGCCACTGGTCGCCACACCGGCAGCAGACCCAGACGTTGCGGCCGTGATTGATGAGCAGCCAGTCGCGTCGGGCCTGACAGCCCGGGCACATCGCGGGGATGCCGCCGAGGGCCAGCTCGTGCGGGTGGCTGAGGCAGCGGGTCGCGCCGGGGCCGTCGGCCGGCTCTGTCTCGTTCTGGAGGTGCAGCAGGGGGTCGGTACCGGCCAGGAGGGCGGGCAGGACGGGTGCCGGCTCGGTGGTGTGGTCGGTGGTTCTGAGCACGAGCGTCATCTCCCGGTCGAAGGCTTGCTGTTTTCAGCCGTAACAGCCGGTGGAACCGCCTGTCCAGGCATTTCGAGGCATCCGGCGGCCGGTGACCGGCCTTCCGGGCGCACTGGTCAGCGGCGCGGCGGGCGGCTGCGCGGGTCGGAGACGGCAGGGCGCGGCGCCGCTGCGGGTACGTTCCGCCCGCTGGTGCGGTTGGCCGATAGCCTGTTCGGCCGGGCGCCAGGCTGCTGGCGACGAGCATCTACCCCTGGATGGGCGGGGAGCTGGGCGATCCGGCGCAGGCGCCAGACCAGGACGTCGTTCACGTCCGCGGCGGTGTCGAGTTCGCGCATGTCGATGGCCCGCTGGAGGAGGGCCTCTGGGTCGTGTCCTGCTGCTTCGGCCTGGGCGAGGGTGGCGGCCAAGGCGTCCGTCTTCGTCGAGGCGCCTTCTGTGCGGACGTCCTGTTCCTTCAGGACTGTTCGGATGGTGCTCTCGTACTTCCGCCGGTCGGCCTCGGGCAGGGCGCGGCCTTGGTCGTGGAGTGCTCGCATGGGGGTGTTGGCGGCGAGGCGGTAGGCGGTGCGGAGGTGTTGGGCGGTCTGGCGGGCGGCGTGGGCCTGCTGGGCGTGGCCATGGGCGGAGTGCCAGCGGGCGGCGGCGAGGGCGA
Source organism: Streptomyces sp. NPDC058955 (assembly GCF_042741435.1). Lineage (NCBI taxonomy): Bacteria > Bacillati > Actinomycetota > Actinomycetes > Kitasatosporales > Streptomycetaceae > Streptomyces > Streptomyces sp. NPDC058955. The sequence continues at coordinate 55,799 of NZ_JBHYKM010000040.1, forward strand.
CCAGGACGAGGGTGGAGACGAGCATGGCGGTGGTGCCGCCATCTTCACCGCGCCCAAGGGCGCCGCCGGCCTGGATGATGCCTCGGGCGGCGGAGCGGATGGCTCGGGTGTCGGCGCGCTCTGCTCGCACGTGGCTGCGGGTCGCGCGTTCGAAGGATCGGGCGGCGGCGGCCAGCTCGGCGCGGGTGGCGGCGGGGGAGGTCTGGGCGAGGGCGTCGAGGAGTTCTCCGACGCCGACGAGGTGGGCGGCGGCTTCGTCGTCGTCGCGGTCGAGGAGGCTGGCGGCGTGCTCGGCGGTGCTGGTGGCGCTGCGGCGTGCTCGGGCGGGTGGGGGCCAGTCCGGTCGGCCTTCGGCAGCGGGGGGCGCGGCCTGGTCGGTGAGGCCGTCGGCCAGGTGGTGGCGGATCTTCGGAAGGGACAGGTCGGGGGCGAGCTTGGAGCCGGGGTACCAGATCGGGTCGCCGTGGCGGTTGCGGTCGCCGGGGAGGGCGACGTTGTAGCCGAGGGCGTCGCCGGACGGTGCGTGGCGCACCTTCACGCGCAGGCCCGCCTCGTGAAGGCGGGTGAAAAACTCCTCTTCGGTGGCGGCTCCGGCGAGGGCCTGGCGGACGGCTTCGCGGAGCGTCTCGCGGGAGGTCTCGGGGCGGCCGGTGCGTTCGGCCTTGAACTTCTCGGCGCTGGTGGGGTTCTTCGCTGCGGTGCCGTCGCCGGCGTTGAGGCGGCGCAGGCCCGTCTCCTCCTCGATGCGCCGGCACTCGGCCTGGGCCTTGTTGAAGTCGTAGTTCAACCGCGGGTTGCGCAGGTCGCCGCGGACCAGGGTGGCGACGATGTGGATGTGGTCTTCTGCGTGGCGGACGGCGATCCACCGGCAGCCGTCGGGATCACCGTCCGGGGCGATGCCGGTGGCGTGGACGATGCGCTGGGCGACGGCGTTCCATTCCTCGTCGGAGAGCCGCCGGTCGCCGGGGGCGGTGCGGACCGAGCAGTGCCACACGTGCTGGGCGGGCGCGCGGTCGCCGGCCTGCTTGACCCGGAGGTCGAGGGCGGCGGTGAGCCGGGCGAGGGTGACCTGTGGGTCGGGGTCGCGGCCGGGGTCGGGGGCGAAGCCGTCCCAGGAGCCGACGAGGTGGGCGTCGGTGTGCTCCTCGCGCCGGCCGGGGCCGTAGAGGTAGACGAGCAGTCCGTGGGTGCGGGAGCCGCGTCCGATGTCGGGAACCATCACAGTCGCCTGGTCACCAGGTCGTTCGCCGCGTCGTCGAGGCGGCCGAGGGACCTGGTCAGAACGCTCAGTGCGTGTTCGAGTTCACCGGGGCGGGGCTGGCCGCCGACGTTGTGGACGTAGGCGATCTGGTTGATGTTGTTGCCGATCCGGGCCAGCGCGGTACGCAGGGCGGCGAGTTCGTCGATGGCGGTGTCGAGTTGTTCGTTGGTGTGCAGGGTGGTCGAACCGCGGGCGGCGGCAAGGCCGGCGGCGGCGAGGAAGCGGGCGACGGTGACGTTGCGCTGCGCGGCGGCAGCGGCGATCTCGGCTTTCTCGTCGTCGGAGAGACGGGTGGTCGTCTTGCGGGTGCGCTCGCTCGGGTTGCGGCTGCGGCGGCGCGGTGTGCGGTCGGGGAAGGCGGGCGTGCTCGGGCTCGGCTGCTCGCGGTGGTCGTCACGGTCGGCTTCTCCCCCGGTGACCGGCGCTCCCTGGTGCCAGCTGCCCGGCTGGTCCCCGTGCGCCCTCGCTCGGGAACCAGCTGGGCTTCCCTCGCCCTCTGGGGCGGGGGCAAGTGCGTACGACGGGCCGTAGGACCGTCGTACGCGATAGCTTGCTCCGCCAGGAGCCGTCGTGGGGTCACGCTGCTCTCCGGCCGTGGTCACCGCCGGGTCGTCGGTGGTCATCGGCTCGTCTCGGGGTCCTGCTGCTGGATTTCGCGGACGAGTTCCTCGATCCAGTCCATGGCCAGGACCGGGTGGTGCAGGGTCCAGGGGCGATCGTGCTGCTCTCGTTGCACGATCCAGGTGGCATCGGGGCCGGCCTGGGCACTGTGGAGGTGGCCGTGCTGGTGAAGGACGGTCAGCCAGGAGTCGACTTCGGCGGGCGTGGCCGGGTGAGTGCGCATCAGGTGTGCTCCGCTTCTGTTCGGGAGGGGTGTCCGGAGCGGGTGACCGGTCGGGGTGACCGGATCGGTCACCCGCTCCGTGGAGGTTCGTTCAGGGCCGGGCGGAGGTGACCGGCTGTCCGTGCTGGGCACGAAGCTGGGCCATCAGGGTGGTCAGGGTGTCGCTGGAGAGCGGGATCTGCTGACCGCGGATCGCCTGGGCGACCACCTTGCGGGTCAGCTTGTCCTGGGTCCTGACTGCTGACCGGGCGATCTTCAGCAGCTCCTCGGTGTCCGGGTCGGGCCGCCGGTCACCGGGTGTCCGGGTGACCCGGTCAGTGACCGGCGGCTGGGTGACCGGCTGACCGGAATCCGCCGCCAGGCTGTTCTGGTCACCGGTGGCCGGGGCAGTGTCGTCGGCGCGGTCAGTTACCGGCCGCGCCGTGTCCGGCTGTCCGGGCAGGTCAGCGGCCTCATGCGGCTGACCGGAGTGACCGGGGTGACCAGTGACCGGCGCCGGGCTGCCCGCCGGGGTCGTGTCCCCGGTCAGTGACCGGTGGGCGGGGGCCTTCTTGTCCAGGGACAGCGGGGGCCGGTCGGTCAGCGCGGTGACCGGCTGACCGACGGTGACCTGACCGACCGCCGGCTGCTGCTGACCGACCCGGTCGGTCCGGGTGACCTCGACGGCCTCGCCCCGGTCGACCTGACCCGGCTGACCGGCCTGACCGAGGTCCTCGCGGTCACTGCTCCTGACCGGCCCCCGGGCGATGAGGATGTAGAGGTGGACCGCACCGGCCAGGGCGAGCGGGGCGATGGTGGACAGCACCGCGACCACCGTGTCCCCGAGCCGGAGGCCGGTGCTGGCGACCGCGTCCTCGTTGAGCCGCACCGCGTGGAGCGCGTTCGCCCAGATGCTGGCGGCGGTGGCCGTGCCGAAGAGCGTCCAGACGTAGAGCCGAGCACGCAGCGGCGCGTCGCGCAGGACCAGGAGCGCCCGGACGCCGTAGGCGATGAATCCGTCGATCACGAGGGGGAAGAGGTAGGTGAGGAAGCCTCGGATGTGGATGGCGACGGCCATCTGCTGCAGCGCGTCGTACGACAGGGCGCAGCCCGCGCCGCCGAGGGCGATGACGACCGCTCGGTCCCAGCCGGATATGTGCGCCGTCCTCGGCGCGGTCGCGGTGGTCACGCCGCCGTCCCGAAGTCGTCGCGGCCCAGGCGCTCGCTGCCGGCCTCGGATGGGGCAGTGACCGTCTCGGGCTGGTTGAGTTCTCGGTTGCGCAGGGCGCGGCGGAGTTCGCGGTACCGCTTCTGGGCGTGCTCCTCGCTGATCTTCAGGAGCCAGGCCAGGCGCTGTTCGCTCACCCCATGGCGGAAGGCGGCGCGGATGACCGCGCGGCGCTCGGCCTTGGTGAGGTGAATGTCGCGACCGGCGATGGTGTCGTTGACACGGCTGTAGTCAAGGCGATCGGCGATCTTCTCGTGGAGCGGTTGACGTTCCTCCTCGGTCAGTCCACCTCGGATGCCGTCGGAGTCGCCGCCTTCCAGTGCCGCGTCCAGGCAGGTGCGGCGGACCGGGCACTGGTTGCACAGCGCCTTCGCTGCGGTGATCTTGTCGGTCTCGTCGGGCTCCGGGAAGAAGATCTCGGGGTCGACCGGGTTGTACTCGGTGCTCTGGCAGACGGCGTCGGCCCGCCAGGTCTGGTCACCGAGGAGGCGGTGGCGGGTGGGGCTGTTCGTCGTGCTGGTCATGCGGGGTGCTCCGATCGCTCTCCGCGCGCAGGGGCGTCGGCGGAGAGGTGCGCTGGGTCGGGGAAGTGCTCGGGGCGGCGCGTTGCGGGCGCGGCCCGGCGTGGTGGCTTGGGGCGGGTCAGGCCGCGAGGCGGTGCCGTCTGCGGTCGACCTGCTCGAACTCGACCCGGGTGGTCATCTGCGCGAGGCGGGAGGCGACGCGGTCGCCGAGGTGGGCCCGGAGGTCCCTGATCGCCAGGTTGGTGGTGATCAGGGTCGGAAGCTCGTAGTTGTACCGGCGGTTGATCAGCCGGTAGGTGATCTCCTCGACCCACTCGGTGGCCTTGGCGGCGCCGAGGTCGTCGATGATCAGCAGCGGGCAGCGGCTGACGGCGGCCAGCTCCCGCTCGCTGTCGACTCCGGGCCGGGGGCGGAGGTCGGCATACAGGTCGGCGGCGGTGGTCGCGCGCCAGCGCACGCCGACTCCGCTCTGCACCAGCCGCCGGACCGCGCCGTACGCCTGGTGCGTCTTGCCTGCGCCGACGACGCCGGCCATCAGCAGGCTGGGCCCGGTGGTGACCTGTCGTCGGGCTCCCCGGTTGGGGGCGGCGGCGGCCTCGGCGACGGTCCGGACCCAGGCCAGGACCTGGGGGTGGTCGGCGACGGCGGCCCGGTAGCGCGGGGGCATCCCGGCCGACAGGGCCTCCAGCGGGGAGACGGTCTCGTCCTCGGCCGACACGGCGACGGCGGCGGGGTCGATGTTGCGGGCGGCCAGGATCCGGGCCATCCGGTCCAGGGTGCCCTCGCCAAGGGTCTGCGGTTCGCGGTGACGGGTGCGCATCACAGCTCCTCGGCGTAGGCGGCAGTGGCGTCGGACGGGTTGGTCCATGCCTGATGGGCGGGCACGGTAGGCCGGATTCCCGGCCGGGCCAAACCGCCGGAGCGTGCGTTCATGGCCTCGTTGACCATGCTGGTCAGCACGCTCGGGTGCTTGGGGTTGGCCGCGAAGTTCGCCAGCCCAGCGCGGATGTGCTCCGGTGCGATGCCCTCGCCCAGGAGCTTCTTGGTGATCCGGCCGAGGTGTCCGATCACGTCGCTGGGCGGGCGCTCGTCGCAGGAGGCGACGTACTCGCCGACGAGCTGGTTGGCCGGGATGCCGACGGCGGGCGCCGTGCGCCCCGTAGGGACAAGGGATCCAGGATCCAAGATCCTAGATCCAGGCGCCGAGCCCTCTCCGACGCTTCGGGGAAGGTTCGGGGAGCCCTCGGAGAATGCCTCCTGACCTGTGCTCTTCTCTCCAGCCTGGCTAAGGGCGCCGCCCGCGAGGTCGGCAGCTTCCTGCCAGTCGGCTGAGGCCCCGCCCGTGTGTCCGGGAGGCGTCGACGTGGTCTTCCCGGGCAGGTCGAGGGCTCGGGGAGTGTTCGGCGAGGTCTCGGCGAGTCCTCGCGGACCAGCAGACGAACCCTCGGTCCGCTTGGTGCAGGAGCCCTTGCAGGGGGCGCACCGGTCGGCAGCCTGGTGCTGCGGGCAGGAGGGCAGACGCGACTGGCTCGGCTTGTCGATCTTCTGGTGGTCGGACCAGGTCACGATGTGGAGGTAGCGGCGGCCGTCGCAGCCGGTGTACCGGCAGATCAGGCCGGCGGTCGCGAGCTGGTGGAGGTCGTCTTCGACGTGGACCGAGGTGTGCTCGGCGCGGAGGGGCCAGAGGAGCCCGGCGATGATCGCGGCGTTGTCGCGGTGGCGGCCATGGTCATCGGCCTGGGTGAGCAGTCCGAAGAAGGTCCGCTCGGCCTCGACGCGCACTTCCGCGAGCGACTCGGAGACGAATGCCTCCGGCTTGATGGTTCGTATCCGCGCCATGTCAGCGGCCCCGACCGGCGGCGACCAGGTCGCTGCGGGTGAGGATGGCGTCGGCGAGGTGGAAGGTGTGCGGTCGCGTCCACTCCGCCTCCGGCCCGGCCCGCAGGATCCAGCGGCCCGCGACCCTGGCGGTGGTGCGGTCCAGCTCCATGGTCTTCCCGGCCTCGTCCTTGACGACGGCGTGCAGGTGGGGCCACGTCTGCTTCGGGTCGTCGAAGCTGACCTGGCTCGTGGCCGCGCCCGCGAGCTGGGCAGCGAGGCGGCGCCGACGGCCAGCGTCTGGGCAGGCCGGGGTTCCGATCGGCATGGCAAGCATGCGATACTCCGTTTTTCGTAGAAGCGCGGTGCGGCGGTTCTCGTGCAAAAGCCCCGCCGCCCGCGTGATGTGTATGGGCACCTCTCGGGGTGCCGACCCGGCGCTTGGGAGTTGGTAGCTCCCGGGCGCCGGTCTTCTTTGCCGAGCCACGTCACGGACCGTGCACTCGCACTCGTTCCACCTCCTCCTCGGTCTGCCTCTCCTCAGGCATGCGGCGTGCTTTCGTCAACTCATTCCGCCCCTCCCCGGGGCGCCGCCCGACGGGGGACGACGAACATATGTAGACACCCGTGGCAAGTCCATCCCTGGCTCGTTTCAGGCCATACAAGACTCACGGCGGTCGGTACCGGGAGGCGCCCCAGCGGCCGACTGGCAACGACTGGGTACCGAATCCGACGGCGCGTTGCGCGAGTGGCCGCGACAACGCCACATGCACAGGGGTCCCCAGGGCTGGCACCATAGAGAGCCGAAGCCCGGCCAGCAGGTGCGATACGGAAACGTACGCCAGTTGCGGAAATGTATCAAGCCTGGGCTACAGTTGCCCCAGAGGCCGCCACTGTCGGCCCGATCGCCACCCCGCAGGAGTTCATGTGCCACGTCAGTTCGACGGCAGCCGCGTGCGCGCTGTCAGGCGGGGCAAGGACCTCCATCAGAAGGAACTGGCCGAGATGGTGGGCGTCAGCGCCCCTACGGTCGCGCGCTGGGAGAGCGGCCAGGACTTCCCCAAGGGCGAGAAGCTCCCCGCGATCGCAGCGGCGCTCGGCCAATCCCTCGATGTCCTCTTTCCCCACGATGGTCCGCCGGACCTGCAGCTCCTACGCTGTGACGCAGGCCTCAGCGTGGCGCAGGCCGCTGCGATCATCGGCGCGAGCCGCGTGCCCGTGAGCAACGCCGAATCCGGCCGGCGCCGACTCAGTGATGCGTACGTGCGGCCGCTCGCGGAGGCGTATGGGGTGACCGAAGAGGAGTTGCTGGCCGCCCAGGACCTCTCGTTCGGGCTTCACCCTAGGGCCTCGCGTGACGAGCGCGCCTCCGCCCCCCGCACGGTGGGAGAGAAGATCAACTTCCTCCTGGAGTACGGGTACGCTGGTCAGGAAGCCCCCTCCGAGGACGAGATCGCGCGGAACGTCAACGAGCACGCGGGCGTGGCGGCCGTCACGCCCGACGACATCGCCGCCCTTCGCGCGGGTGCCATCACCGAGGCTTCTGATGTGGTGCGTGCCGGCCTGGCCAAGGCGCTTCAGGTCGACGCGGCTCTTTTCCAGGACGATGCCGAGGTCGACCCAAAGGCCCGCGCATTCATGGAGGCACTCCTCTTCCTCGGCTCGATTCGCAGGGGGCAGATCCTCGGCCTGGCCGCCCGTGGCAACGACGGGGGCCTCTCCGCCGAGATGATAGCCAAGATCAACGAGCTCGTCGGAGAGCTGAAGCACAAGCTTCCAGAGGCGCAGGACGGGCAGTGACGCCATCCGCGAGTGCTTCTCGGGCTTGGCCCGTCTGAGGCGTTTTCGCTCTGCCGCCTTGGCATCTGACGCTGAGGTCGACCGCGCGTGCACCAAGGCCAGTGCGAGCTTCACAGCCGCGTAAGCGGCCGACAGAAGCGAAGTGGGGAACGGGCGACAACAGTGTCACCGCTGCACCGGA